>JBCNOX010000534.1:0-4027 GCA_039593645.1 Pseudoduganella sp. | reverse complement strand
GCGGTCAGCTTGCACTGCGTGACCGGGTGGTAGCGGCCGTGCTGCATGTCTTCCTCGCGGGTCCAGATCAATTTGACCGGGGTGCCGGGCATTTCCTTGGCGATCTTCACGACCTGGGTTACCCAGTCGTGCGTGGCGCCGCGCCGGCCAAAGCCGCCGCCGAGGTGCAGCTTCGTCACGTCGCATTTGGATTGCGGCAGGCCGGCTGCCTCGCTGGTTGCTGCCAGGGCGGCTTCGCCGTTCTGCGTTGGCGTCCAGACGTCGCAGCGCTCTGGCGTCCAGACGGCGGTGGCGTTCATCACCTCCATCGTGGCGTGGTTCTGGTGCGGGTAGCTGTAGACGGCTTCGATCTTGCGGTGGGCGCTGGCCAGGGCGGATTTGGCATCGCCATTGCTGTTGCCGACTACCGCTTCCGGCGCGTCCAGGCCGGCCTTGATCCAGGCGGCGGTGTCCTTGCTGTTCATGCCGGCGTTGGGGCCTTTGTCCCATTCGATCGGCAGGGCGTCGAGGGCGCTGCGGGCGCGCCACCAGGTGTCGGCCACTACGGCGACGGCGCTGTCTCCGACCTGCAGCACCTTCTTCACGCCGGGCTTGCCGGCGATGGCGGCGGCGTCGAAGCTCTTTACCTTGCCGCCGAAGTGCGGGCAATCCTTGATCGCCGCGTTCAGCATGCCGGGCAGCTTGAAGTCCATGCCGTAGATCTGCTTGCCGGTGGTCTTGTCTACCGTGTCCAGGCGCGCCAGGCGCTTGCCGGCCAGCTTCCAGTCTTTCGGGTCTTTCAGCTTGATGTCGGCGGCGGCCGGAGCTTGCAGCTTGCCGGCGGCGTCGGCGACCTTGCCGTAGGTGAGCGTGCGGCCGGATGGGGTGTGCGTGATCACGCTTTTCGCGGCCACGCATTCGGCGGCGGGCACGCCCCATTGGGTGGCGGCGGCCTGCACCAGCATCATGCGGGCTGCGGCGCCGCCCTTGCGCACGTATTCGTGCGATTCGCGCACCCCGCGGCTGCCGCCGGTGGAAAAGCTGCCCCACACGCGGTTGCGCGCCAGCTGGCGACCGGGCGATGGGTATTCGGTGGTGACCTTGCTCCAGTCGCCGTCCAGTTCTTCCACCACCAGCTGCGCCAGGCCGGTCAGCGTGCCCTGGCCCATTTCGGAGCGCGCGATGCGGACCACGATGGTGTCGTCTGGCTTGACCACCACCCAGGCGTTGATCTCGGGCGAGTCGGGCGCTGCGGCAGGGGCGGCAGCAGAGGCCTGCTGCGCTTGCGCGAACGGGATGTGGAAGCCGAACATCAGGCCTGCGGTGGCGCCCAGCGAGCGGCCGATGAAGCCGCGGCGAGTCATCGTGCTCATGCTTTGCTCCCTTCCACGATATCCAGGCCTGCGGTCTTCACGTCGCCGCCCTTGGCAATCACGTGGATCGCCTTGCGCACGCGGTTGTAGGTGCCACAACGGCAGATGTTGGTCATCGCGGCGTCGATATCGGCGTCGGTCGGGTTCTTTTTCTGTTTCAGCAGGGCGGCGGCGGCCATGATCATGCCGGACTGGCAGAAGCCGCATTGCGGCACGTCGAGCGCGGCCCAGGCTTTCTGCACCGGGTGGCTGCCGTCCAGGCTCAGGCCTTCGATGGTGACGATCTTCTGGTCGGCCGTCACGGTGGAGACAGGGCGCACGCAGCTGCGCGTCGGTTCGCCGTCAATGTGCACGGTGCAGGCGCCGCATTGCGCCACGCCGCAGCCGTATTTGGTGCCGGTGAGTCCCAGCTGCTCGCGGATTACCCACAACAGCGGGGTGTCTTCTTCGGCCTCGAACTCGCGTACCTGGCCATTGACGTGCAATTTCATTTCCTGCCTCCGGGGGGAATAGGTGGGATGTGAACTCGCGAAATATTACTCCGATTTGGCTATCGCGTATTCGTTTGGGCAATTTTGACTTAGGTCAAAGATTTTGCTGCGCCGCGTCAATAGACTTAGTTACTGAATCTCAATGACCAAACGAAAGAGGTAGTGAAATGAAGAAAGCGATTTTGGCAATTGTCCTGGGTGGCGTGGCGCTGGGTGCGATGGCACAGGAAACGCCTTGGCAGGTCCGCGCACGTGCCGTGCACATCAACCCTGCAGACAAGTCCGACCCGATTGCCGGCGTGGGGGCCTCCGACCGCATCAGCGTCAGCAACAAGACCATTCCAGAGGTGGATATTTCCTACTTCTTCACCCCGAATATTGCTGCCGAGCTGGTGCTGACTTACCCTCAGAAGCATGACGTCTACCTGGATGGCCAGTCCATCGGCACCTTCAAGCATTTGCCGCCGACCCTGCTGGCCCAGTACCACTTCACCCCATCCTCCCAGGTCAGCCCTTACGTCGGCGTGGGCGTGAACTGGACCACCTTCTCCAAGAACAAGATCCTGAACGGCCAGGGCAGCCTGGAGCATGACAGCTTCGGCCTGGCGCTGCAGGCTGGCGTGGACTACAAGCTGGACAAGAACTGGTCGCTCAACCTGGACATCAAGAAAGTCCAGATCCGCAGCGACGTGATGATCGCCGGCACCAAAGTCAGCAAGGCCAAGGTTGACCCAGTGCTGTTCGGCGTGGGCGTGGGCTACCGCTTCTAATTGCTGAACAAACCGCCCTGCACTTCCGCGCGCAGCTCCTGGGCCAGCGCGCGGCGGCGGGGTTCGGTGGCGAAGTAGCCGATGTCGACTGCAACGCCTTTCGATTCCAGGTGGATCAGGTCGCTGGGGTGGGCGGGCAACTGCAGGCGCAGGAAGTAGAGTTCGAGCTGCGTCACGCGCATCTTGCCGGCGGAGACCTGTTCGACCAACAGCTTGCCGTTGGCGAGCACGATGTGTTCATAGTCCGTGGCATGGCGGGCGAAGTAGAGGAAGGCGGCCGCCACGGCCGTCATCTCCAGCGCGGTGAACAGCAGCACCTGCCACATGCCGACCATCACAAAGCCTGTTGCGACCGCAAACGAGAACAGGCACATCAGGGCATAAGCCATCCCCATCTGCTGGGGCGACAATGAGCAATTGCGCCGCAGTAGCCATTCCCTGCGTTCCCTGAGCAAGTCTCGTTTCATACGGCCATTCTATGCCTATGTTGCCGAAAAGCGTTGCGCAATCTGCATGGCGCGGAACTGTTCTGTCACAAAATCCACAAACGCCCGCGTTTTCCCCGGCAACAGCTTCTGGCTGGTGAAGTAGAGCGAGAGCGGACCGGCGTCCTCATGCCAGCCCGGCAGCAACCTTATGAGCCCGCCATTTTCGAGGTAGCGCAGCACGGTGGGCATCGCCATCAGGCCGACGCCCATGCCCATCAGTACCGCTTGCACGACGGCGTCCGGGTCGGTGGCGCTCATGCTCACCGGCTGTTCCGCCACTTGCTCGACTCCTTTGCCGTTGCGCAAGGTGCGCTGGCGCAGCCGGCCGGTCACGCTGGAACGCATCACCACGCCATCGAACTTGAGCAGGTCGGCAGGCTGGCGCGGCGGCTGGCGGCCCTGCATGAAGGCAGGCGACGCAACTGCAACGATGTGGACACGGGCCAGTTCACGCGCTACCACGCCGGGGCGCAGCTCGATGCCACCGCCGATTGCCGCGTCGAAGCCTTCCGTCACCAGGTCAACCTGGCGGTTTTCCAGGTGCCAGTCGGTCACCACGGCCGGGTAGCGCGCCTTGAACTCGGGCATCAGCGGCAGCAGGAAGTCGCGCGCGATGCCGGGGGCCGCGCTGAGCTTGAGCGTGCCTGCCGGCTGGCCTGCCTTGGCGCTGATATCCGCGATGGCGGCCTGGATGCTGTCCAAGCCGCCGGACACTGTAGTCAGGAAACGCTCGCCCGCCTCGGTCAGCGTGAGACCGCGCGTGCTGCGCTGGAACAGTTGCACCCCGAGGTTGCGCTCCAACTGGGCCACGTTCCGGCTGACCGCGGCGGCCGTCAAACCCAGCCTCCGCGCAGCGGAAGAAAAACTGGCTGATTCCGCGCTGCGCACGAAGCTTTCCAGGTTCGACAGGGTTTCCATACCTTGGC
>JBCNOX010000533.1:0-4029 GCA_039593645.1 Pseudoduganella sp. | reverse complement strand
GCGTGGTCAATGCCATCAACGACAAATACGGCGCCGGCGTGGCCTATGCACAGGATGGCCGCACCATCCGCGTCACCGCGCCATCGTCGAGCGATGCTCGGGTGGCCTTCATCGGCGAACTGGAAGGCATGGATGTGCGCCCGGCGCGCCAGGCGGCCAAAGTCATCATGAATGCCCGCACCGGCTCGGTGGTGATGAACCAGGAAGTGACGCTTGAGACGTGCGCCATTTCGCACGGCAACCTGTCAGTATCGGTGAGTGCCGATACCCAGGTCAGCCAGCCCAACCCGCTCAGCGGTGGCCAGACCGTGGTAAGCCAGCAGGGCAGTGTCGACATCAAGAAAGACTCCGGCAAGGTCATCATGCTGAAGGGCGGCGCGTCGCTGGCCGACGTGGTGAAAGCCCTCAACGCCATCGGCGCTTCGCCGCAAGACTTGCTGGCCATCCTGCAGGCGATGAAGGCAGCGGGTTCGCTGCGCGCCGAGCTGGAAATCATTTGAGGATGCCGCCATGATCCCCCGCACAGCCTCCACCACCGACCTGAGTTCAAACCTTGCCATCGACACCAAGGGCATGTCCGAGCTGCGCCAGTCGGCGCGCGCAGGTTCGCCGGAAGCGCTGAAAACCGCGGCCACGCAGTTCGAAGCCATGTTCGTCAACATGATGATGAAGAGCATGCGCGACGCCACGCCGCAGGACGGTTTGATGGACAACCAGCAAACCAAGATGTTCACCACCATGCTCGACCAGCAGACCAGCCAGGACATCGCCAAGAAGGGCCTGGGGCTGGCCGATGTGCTGGTGCGCCAGCTGTCGAAGACCCTGCCGCCGCAGGACGGCGTGCCGACCGACCCGGCCATGGCGCGCGCCCTGATGGAACAGGCCAGGCTGCAGCGCTCGATCGAGGCCAGCGGCGGCGCTGCCGCCGTCGCCAAAGCCGGCACGAACCCGCTGGCCGCCGCCGATAAGCCGGCCCATGTGCGCAGCTTCCAGGACAAGCTGTCCAGCCACGCCGAAGAAGCCAGCCGCGCCACCGGCATTCCGGCCAAGTTCATGCTCGGCCAGGCAGCGCTGGAAACCGGCTGGGGCCGCCGCGAAATCAAGGGCCGCGACGGCAGCAACAGCCATAACCTGTTCGGCATCAAGGCCGGTCCGGACTGGAAGGGCCGTGTTGTCGAAACGGCTACAACCGAATACGTCAACGGCAAGCCCCAGACCCGCGTCGAGAAATTCCGCGCCTATGACAGCTATGCGGACAGCTTCAAGGATTACGCCCGCCTGCTGAGCAGCAATCCGCGCTATGAAAAAGCGCTGGCAGCGGCCGGCAGCACCGATGCCGCCGGCTTTGCCCGGGGCTTGCAGCGCGCCGGCTACGCCACCGATCCCAACTATGCCACCAAGCTGGCCGGCATTATCAAGCGCACTCTTGCCTGACGAACATCAAGTTTTGCCGGGATGTGCCGTAAACTGAATATCTAGCGAAGGTAATTATCAAAATGTCCTTACTCAGCATCGGTAGAAGTGGTTTGTTGGCTGCCCAGACGGGCCTGGCCACCACTGGGCACAACATTACCAACGCCAATGTGCTCGGCTATAACCGGCAGGTCGTGGTGCAGAGCACCACCCAGCCGATCCAGACCGGCGACGGTTTCGTCGGCACCGGTACCGAAGTGGCGCAGATCAAGCGCATTTATGACGACTTCCTGAACCGCCAATTGCTGGGCGCCCAGACCAACCAGGCCCATTTCGATGCCTATCTGAACCAGGTCAGCCAGATCGACAACCTGCTGGCCGATACCACGGTCGGCCTCGGCCCGGCACTGCAGGGCTTCTTCAGCGGCGTTCAGAACGCCAACTCGAACCCGCAATCGACCGCAGCGCGCCAGGCCATGCTGTCAGCAGCTGAATCGCTGGCTTCGCGCTTCAATGGCCTGGCGAGCCGCATGAAGGAGTTGAACGAGGGCGTCAACACGGGCGTCACCGCCAGTGTCAACGAAATCAATTCCTTTGCCCGCCGCATCGCCGAGCTGAACAACACGATTGCCGGCCTGTCGGTCGACCCTTCGGCCCTCCCAAACGATCTGATGGACCAGCGCGACGCCCTGATCGCAGAGATGAACAAGCAGATCCAGGTGACCGTGAGGCCGGCCGAGAACAATATGCTGAACGTCTCGTTCGGCACCGGCCAGCCGCTGGTGATCGGCAACCGCAGCCAGGAACTGGCAACGGCCCCTTCGACCTTCGACCCGGAACGCATTGTGGTCGGCTACCGCACCCAGGGCGGCACCTTCTCGCAACTGCCGGACAGCGTACTGACCGGCGGCCAGCTGGGCGGCCTGATCGACTTCCGCAATAGCGGCCTGGACGTGGCAAACGCCAACCTCGGCAAGATCGCAGCCGGCCTGGCCGATGCCTTCAACGACCAGCACAAGCTGGGCATCGACCTGGATGGCAACCTGGGTGGTAACTTCTTCAAGGATATCCACGCCTACGTTGGCTACGATACCCGCAATTCGCCATCGAGCACGGTGAAAATCGATGCGGTGGTGGTCGATGCGGCCAAGCTGACTACCTCCGATTACGACATCAACTACAACGGCACCGACTTCATCGTGACGCGCGCCAGCGATGGCGCGACCACGACGATTGCGCCATATCCGCAGACCCAGCCGCAAGTGATCGATGGCGTGGCTTTCTCGATCACCGGCGCGGCAGGCGGCCTCGACCACTTCCTGGTGCGCCCGACCTATAACGCGGCGCAGGATTTCGGCGTCGAGCTGAAGGACCGTAACAAGATCGCACTGGGTGCGCCTGTCAGCACCTCGGTGCCGACCGCCAACACCGGCACCGGCAAGATCAGCTCCGGCACGGTGAACTCGAACTACCTGTTGCCGGGCAACCAGCTGACCGCGCCGGTCACCCTGACCTACAACAGCGCGACCAACCAGTTGAGCGGCTTCCCGTCGGCAGTGGACGTCACGGTCAACGGCGTCACGACGAACTATCCGGCTGGCACGCCGGTGCCGTACACCGCCGGCGCCAAGATGACTTTCCAGGGCATCGAGATCGAAATCACCGGTAATCCGGCCAACAACGACAAGTTCACCATTGCGCCGGGCAGCGGCGTCGGCGATGCCCGCAATGGCGTGCTGCTGGCCGGCCTGCAGACGAAAAACATCCTGGACGATGGCCACGCGACTTTCCAGGCCAGCTACGCGCAGATGGTCAACTTTGTCGGCAACAAGACGCGTGAAGCGCAGATCGCCGGGGCCGCGGCCGATACCACCGTGGAGCAGGCCCAGGCCGCGCGCGATTCGGTGTCCGGCGTGAACCTGGACGAAGAAGCTTCCAACCTGCTGCGCTACCAGCAGGCCTACCAGGCCTCCGGCAAAGTGATCCAGGTGGCGAGCGAACTGTTTGATACCCTGCTGTCGCTGGGCAGGTGAGATTTTTGAAGGAATAGCATCATGGTCATGCGTATTGCCACCCGGACGATTTATGAGAACGGCGTCAGCCAGCTGAACACGCTGCAGGCGCAACTGCAGAAAACGCAGCTGCAATTGTCGACCATGCGGCGCGTGGTGACTCCTTCGGACGACCCGGTCGCGTCGGCGCGCGCGCTGGAGGTGTCGCAGTCGAAGAGCATGAATACCCAGTTCGCCACCAACCGCAGCAATGCCAATTCCTCGCTGTCGCTGGTGGACAATACACTGGCGAGCACCGACGACCTGCTGCAGGAAGTGAAGAGCAAGATCGTCGCTGCCGGCAATCCTGGCTTTACGCTGGCCGACCGCGAAGCGCTGGCCAAGGAACTGGAAGGACGCCTGGAAGACTTGCTGGGCCAGGCCAACGCCACCGACGGCACCGGCGCCTACCTGTTCTCCGGCTACAAGAGCGACATCCAGCCATTTACCCGTTCTGCTACCGGCGCCACCTACAATGGCGACCAGGGCCAGCGTGAACTGCAGGTGGCGGCGTCGCGCAAGCTGGCTACCAGCGAAACCGGCTCGGCCATCTTTGAAAGCAATA
>JBCNOX010000532.1:0-4039 GCA_039593645.1 Pseudoduganella sp. | reverse complement strand
CGTCCGACGTAATCATCACTGCGACACCCGGCCACAGCATGCTTTTCAACGCAGATGCAGTGCGCGCGGGAACCCACATCAATGCAGTCGGCGCCGACACGCAGGGCAAGCGCGAACTGCCAGCGGGCCTGCTGGCGCGCGCCCACGTATGGGCCGATGACCTGCCGCAAGCGCGCCATATCGGCGAACTGCAATGGGCGCACGAAATGGCCGCCGCCGAGCTCGGCGAGCTGCTGGCGGCGGATGCGGGCGCGCCGCTTCGGGCAGCGGCCGACATCACGATTTTTGATATGACGGGCATTGCCCTGCAGGACCTCACCACGGTGCGCATGCTGTACGAGCGCGCCCTCGCCAACAACATCGGCCAGAACATCCCCTGGCCCTGGTAAGGAAGGAGAACCATGAGCATCACTTATGAAGACGTCGTCGCAGCAGCCGGCCGGATCGAAGGCCACGCCCATCGCACCCCAGTACTGACCTCCCGCACCGCCAACGAAGAATTGGGCGCGGAGATTTTCTTCAAGGCAGAGAACATGCAGCGCATGGGCGCCTTCAAGTTCCGCGGCGGTTTCAATGCCCTCTCGCGTTTCAATGAAGCGCAGCGCAAGGCCGGCGTGGTGGCTTTCTCTTCCGGCAACCACGCGCAGGCGATCGCGCTGTCGGCCAAGCTGCTGGGCATCCCGGCCACGATCATCATGCCCGAGGATGCGCCGGCGTCGAAGGTAGCCGCCACGCGCGGCTACGGCGGCAATGTGGTGACCTATGACCGCTACAAGGAAGACCGGGAAGCGATCGGCCGCAAGCTGGCGGAAGAAAAGGGCATGACGCTGATCCCGCCATACGACCATGCGGACGTGATTGCCGGCCAGGGTACGGCGGCCAAGGAACTGTTCGAGGAGGTGGGTGAGCTGGATTACTTCTTCGTCTGCCTTGGCGGCGGCGGACTGCTGTCAGGCTCCGCGCTGGCAACACGCGCGCTGTCGCCGAACTGCAAACTGTATGGCGTGGAGCCGGAAGCCGGCAACGACGGCCAGCAATCGTTCCGCAGTGGCTCGATCGTGCATATCGACACGCCGAAGACGATTGCCGATGGTGCGCAGACGCAGCACCTTGGCTCACTGACCTTTCCCATCATCCAGCGTGATGTCGACGACATCCTGACCGTCAGCGACGCGGAGCTGGTCGATGCGATGCGCTTCTTCGCTTCGCGCATGAAAATCGTGGTGGAACCGACCGGCTGCCTGGGCTTCGCCGCAGCGCGCAAGATAAAGGACGCGTTGCGCGGCAAGCGCGTTGGGGTGCTGATCAGCGGCGGCAATGTCGATATCGAGCGCTTTGCTGCACTGCTCGCATAAACAGCTGAGGCCGTGTCACACCTTGGGGTGCCCCTAGGGGCGAAGGTGTGACACGGACCCGACAATATTACTCGCCCAGGTAGGCGGCCTTAACGCGCGGGTCGTGCAGCATGTCTTCCGCGTTGCCGGTCATGGTGACCGCGCCCGATTCCATCACGTAGCCGCGGTCGGCGGCTTGCAGCGCCAGCTTGGCGTTCTGTTCCACCAGCAGGATGGTGATGCCCTGCTTGTGCACGTCGCGGATCACTTCGAAAATTTTCTCGACCATGATCGGCGACAGGCCCATCGAAGGCTCGTCCAGCAGCAGCAGGTGTGGATGGCACATCAGCGCACGCGCCATGGCCAGCATCTGCTGCTCGCCGCCGGACAGGGTGCCGGCCAACTGCGTGGCACGCTCTTTCAGGCGCGGGAACACGCCGAACCATTTCTCGATATCGGCAGCAATCGCGGCCTTGTCGTTCATGGTGTAGGCGCCCATCATCAGGTTCTCGGTGATGGTCATGCGGGTGAATACGCCACGGCCTTCCGGCACCATGGCCAGCTTCTTCTCCACCAGATGGAAGGACTGCGAGCCTTTCAGCGACTGGCCCATATAGGCGACCGTGCCCTCCACTTTGCATGGAGGCAGGGTGCCGGTGATGGCCTTCAGCGTGGTGGTCTTGCCGGCGCCATTGGCGCCGATCAGCGTCACCAGTTCGCCTTCATTGACTTCCAGGTCGATGCCTTTGACTGCCTTGATGCCGCCATACGCGACCTTCAGGCCCGAAACTTTCAACACATTGGCGCCCATCAGTGCGCTCCTCCCAGATAGGCTTCAATCACTGCTTTGTTACTTTGGATCTCGGCTGGCAAGCCTTCGGCAATCAGCTTGCCGTATTCCAGCACGCTGATGCGGTCGCACAGGCCCATCATCAGCTTCACATCGTGCTCGATCAGCAGCACGGTCTTGCCTTCGTTCTTGATCTTGACCAGCAGTTCGCGCAGCGCCAGCTTCTCGGTTGCGTTCATGCCGGCGGCCGGCTCGTCCAGCGCCAGCAGCTGCGGGTCGGTGGCCAGTGCACGGGCGATTTCCAGGCGGCGCTGGTCGCCGTACGACAGGTACTTGGAGGTGCGGCTGGCAAACTGGCCGATGCCGACGAAGTCCAGCAGTTCCTGCGCACGCTTGCGGATTGCCGCTTCTTCTTCACGCGCAGCCTTGTGCCGGAACACTGCGCCGAACACGCCCTGGTGGGAGCGCACGTGGCGGCCCACCATCACATTTTCCAGCGCGGTCATTTCGCCGAACAGGCGGATGTTCTGGAAGGTGCGGGCAATGCCGGCCTTGGCGACCGCGTGCGGCGCGGATGGCGAGTAAGGCTTGCCGGCCAGTTCGAAGGTGCCGGTGTCGGGCTGGTACAAGCCGGTGATCACATTGAAGAAGGTGGTCTTGCCGGCGCCGTTCGGGCCGATCAGACCGTAGATCTGGCCCTTGTTGATCTTGATGCGCACGTCGGTCAGCGCCTGCAGGCCGCCGAAGCGTTTGTTGACGCCTTCGATATTCAGGATTACTTGTTCGCTCATCTCTACTAACCTCATGCTGCCATTACGCCGGTGGACTGGCCTTTGGAGTCGGAGTCGGCATCCGGACGGTCTTCATGCTTGGGCGATGGCCACAGGCCCGCAGGTCGGGTCAGCATGATCACCACCATGGCCAGGCCATACAGCAGCTGGCGCAGCACTTCGGATTCGATCAGCACCTTGCCGAACAGTTTCATTTGCAGCGGTTCCACCACATGGCGCAGGATTTCCGGCAGCGCTGCCAGCAGCGCGCCGCCCAGAACCACGCCCGGGATATGGCCAATACCGCCCAGCACCACCATTGCCAGCACCGCGATCGATTCGGTCAGCGAGAAGGATTCCGGCGACACGAAGCCCTGGAAGGAAGCGAACATCGCGCCGGCCACGCCGCCGAAAGTGGCGCCCATGGAGAACGCCAGCAGTTTTACGTTGCGGGTATTGATGCCCATGGCCTTGGCCGCGATTTCATCTTCGCGGATCGCCACCCAGGCACGGCCCAGGCGCGAATGCTGCAGGCGGCTAGTCACAAATACGGTAGCAATGGTCAGCACCAGGAACAGGAAATAGTAGGCGTTCACCGAAGGCATCGAGAAACTGCCGATGAACACGGTGGCGCGCGAGCCCTGCTCGCCTGCCAGGTTCACGCCAAACACGCGGATCGGGTCGATCAGGTTGATGCCCTGCGGTCCGTTGGTGATGTTGACCGGATCGTTCAGGTTGTTCATGAAGATACGGATGATTTCGCCGAAGCCCAGGGTCACGATGGCCAGGTAGTCGCCACGCAGCTTCAGGGTCGGCGCACCAAGCAGCGCGCCGAACAGTCCTGCCAGCGCGGCCGCCATCGGCACGATCACCCACACCGACAGGTGAATGCCGTTGGTGCGGATATCCTCGCCGAGCATGGCGGCCAGCGCTTCGCCAAATGCCGGATGCATATTGATCAGCGATTCCAGCACGGTCGCGAACTGCGGCGATGCCAGCAGGCCGGTCATGTAAGCGCCCACTGCATAGAAGGCGATGTAGCCCAGGTCCAGCAGGCCGGCGAAGCCCACCACGATGTTCAGGCCCACCGCCAGCATGATGTACAGCAGCGCCAGGTCGGCGATACGCACCCACGAATTACCGAA
>JBCNOX010000531.1:0-4046 GCA_039593645.1 Pseudoduganella sp. | reverse complement strand
GGCTTCGTCCTTCACCGAGTGCACCATCACGCCCAGGATCTTGCCGTAGATGCGCAGCTGTTCATGGGCGCCGATACGGTAGGCATCGGTGGTGATCAGGGCCAGCTTTTCCGGGCCGTGGCGCATCACGCAGCGCGCGGCCAGCTTGGCAGTGGTGGTGGTCTTGCCGACGCCGGTCGGGCCGACCAGTGCGAACACGCCGCCCTTTTCCAGCAGCGCGTCTTCGTTGGCCACGGCATTGATGTTGCGGGCCAGGACGGTGCGCATCCAATGCAGGGCTTCGGCGCCGTCGCGGGTGGCCGGCAGCTTGTCGGTCAGGTAGCGCGCCAGGCTGGCGGAGAAGCCGGCGGCCAGCAGTTCGCGCAGCACCACGGTCTTGTGCGGCTCGCGTTGCTGGGTGTTGGCGAAGGCCAGTTCGTTGAGCTGGGTTTCCATCATGCCGCGCATGGCGCGCAGTTCGCTCATCATGCTGGTCATTTCGGCGGCGGCGCTGGCTTTGGCGCTGGCGACGGCTTCGGCGACCAGGCTGGAGATGCGGTCCATGTCGACGCTTGGCGCCGGTGCGGCCGGTTCCGGCGCGATGGGGCGAGCGGCGGCGCGCGGGGCGGATGGCGCCGGGCGGGCCGTGGCGCGCACCACCGGTGCGGCAGGCTGGGCGACCAGTGCCGGAGCCAGGTCCAGTTGCGGCGCCGGGGCGGACATCGGGGAGTCCGGAGAATGCGGGGCCAGGGCGGCGGCATCGTCACCGGCCAGGGCCAGGATTTCCACTGCGCCGTCGACGGCACGGTTGGACAGGATCACCGCATCCGGGCCAAGCGCTTCGCGCACCTTGCGCAGCGCTTCACGAGATGTTGGGGCGGTAAATTTTTTGACGTTCATTTCCTGCTACTCCGACAGATTCGCACATGATCAGATTATTGACGATGCGTTGGGGTAACAATCGGTGGAATAGCTTGGGAAATGCCGCTTAATTCAAAACCGGTAAACCTGGGTCTGACCCGCAGGGTCAGACCCAGTCAGCGCGACGGCCAACGGTGTTGGTTGTGCGCCGTTGATCCTCGTTGAAAATCTAACGCCCAGAACCAACCCCGCGGCAGTTGATCAGACGGGGTCTGACCCTGCGGGTCAGACCCCGGTTTACCGGTTTACTGCGCGCCCACCAGCGAAGTAACCCGAATCGTCTTAGTCTCCGGAATCTCTGAATGCGACAGCACCTTCAACTGCGGCAGCGCCCGGCGCAGGAACTTGGACAGCAAGGGCCGCAGCGCCCCCGGCACCAGCAGCACCGGCGTCACACCGAGCGCCTCCTGCTGCTGCGTCGCCGCCGCAGCCTGCTGCGCAATCGTATCCGCCAGCCCCGGCTCGATGCCAGCAGCATCGCCCGCGCCACTGGTCATCGCCTGCATCAGCAAGCGCTCCAGCCGGTTATCCAGCGTCATGACCGACAACTCGCCCCCCGCCGGGAACAGCTGCTGCACAATCGCCCTGCCCAGCGCGACACGCACCTGCGCCGTCAGCTCATTAGGATCCTGGGTATGCGGCGTAAACTCGGCCAGCGTCTCAATAATGGTGCGCATATCGCGGATATGCACGCCCTCCGCCAGCAGGTTCTGCAACACCTTCTGCAGGGTCGACAGCGACAGCATCTTCGGCACCAGGTCTTCCACCAGCTTCGGCGAATCCTTGCCCAGGTGATCCAGCAGCGCCTGCACCTCCGCGCGCCCCAGAAGTTCGGAAGCGTGCGAAGTAATCAGGTGATTCAGGTGGGTAGCCACCACGGTACCCGCATCGACCACGGTATAGCCCATGCCGGTAGCCTGGTCGCGCAACGAAGCGTCGATCCAGATGGCCGGCAGGCCGAAGGCCGGATCGGTGGTCACCATGCCAGGCAGCGTGCCGCTCGCCATGCCAGGATTGATCGCCAGGTACTGGCCGTTGAAAGCCTCGCCGGTACCGACTTCCACGCCCTTCAGCGTGATGCGGTAGGCGGAAGGCTTCAGTTCCAGGTTGTCGCGGATATGCACCGGCGGCGCCAGGAAGCCCACTTCCTGCGCAAACTTTTTGCGGATACCTTTGATACGTTTCAGCAGTTCGCCGCCCTGGGTCTTGTCGACCAGCGGGATCAGGCGATAGCCTACTTCCAGGCCAAGGGTATCGACCGCCAGCACGTCCTGCCAGGTCGCCTCTTCCTGCTCCGGCGCCGCCTGCGCGCCGGCCGCGGCGCCAGGCGCGCCACCGGCGCCACCCGGGCCGCCCGCTTCCGGCGCGACACCCGCCTCGGCCTTTTCCTTGGCCTTCTTCTGCAACATGTAGCCGGAGCCGATCAGCGCCGATGCCAGCAGGATGAACACCAGGTTAGGCATGCCGGGAATCAGGCCCAGGCCGCCGATGATGCCGCCGGTGATAAACAGCACTTGCGGCTTGGCGAACAACTGGCTGATCACCTGGGTGCCGATATCGGTTTCGGAGGCCACGCGCGACACCACGATACCGGCCGCAATGGAAATCACCAGCGAAGGAATCTGCGCCACCAGGCCGTCACCAATCGCCAGCAGCACATAGTTTTTCAATGCGTCGGCAAAGGCCATATCGTGCTGGATCATGCCGACCAGCAGGCCGCCCACCACGTTGATCACGGTCACCAGGATGCCCGCTACCGCGTCACCGCGCACGTATTTCGAAGCACCGTCCATGGCGCCGTAGAACTCAGCCTCTTGCGACACTTCATTACGGCGGCGCTTTGCTTCCGCCTCGCCGATCAGGCCTGCGTTCAGGTCGGCGTCGATCGCCATCTGCTTGCCAGGCATTGCGTCCAGGGCGAAACGCGCGCCCACTTCAGCGATACGGCCCGCACCCTTGGTCACCACAACGAAGTTGATGATGGTCAGGATCACGAACACCACGATACCGACGGTGTAATTACCGCCGATCAGGAAGTGGCCGAAAGCCTCGATCACCTTACCAGCGGCATCCGGGCCGGTGTGGCCTTCGGTCAGCACGACGCGGGTCGATGCCACGTTCAGGGACAGGCGCAGCATGGTGGACACCAGCAGCACGGTCGGGAAGGCCATGAAATCCAGCGGCTTGACCGTGTACAGGCTGGTCAGCAGCACGATGATCGACAGCGCGATATTGAAGCTGAAGAACAGGTCGAGCACGAACGCCGGCAAGGGCAGGATCATCATCGCCAGCAGCATGATGATCAGGATCGGTGCAGCCAAGGCTTGGCCGTTACCGGCAATGCCTCTCATCCATGGCGGCATGTTCAGGGCGTTCATTCTCAGTTACTCCGTTATTGCTTGTTCAGTGGGTCCATATCGTCCGGCACATCGAGCTTGGTCGGACGGTCCGGGTATCGCAGGCCTGGACGATAGGCCTTGATCTGGTACACATAGGCCAGCACTTCCGCCACGGCGGCGTACAGGCGCGGCGGGATTTCATCGCCGATCTCGGTATGCTTGTGCAGGGCACGCGCCAGCGGCGGTGCTTCCAGGATGGCGACGCGGTGTTCTTTCGCCAGCTCGCGGATCTTGGCCGCTACCGCGTCGGTGCCCTTGGCCACCACGCGCGGCGCTCCCTGCCCGCCTTCGGCGTATTTCAACGCTACCGCATAGTGGGTCGGGTTGGTCACCACGACGTCGGCGGTCGGCACTTCCTGCATCATGCGTTTCTTCGCCATCTCGCGCTGCAGCTGGCGAATCTTGCCCTTGATCTGCGGATTGCCGTCAGATTCCTTGGACTCCTGGATCACCTCCTGGCGCGTCATCTTCAGCTTGTTCGCGTAATGCCACATCTGGTAAGGCGCATCGATCAGGGCGATGAAGCCCAGCGCGCCGACGATCACGATGAAGCTGAAGCCCAGCATATTCATCACGTGCGTGCTGCCGGTGTGCAGCGGTTCGAGCATCAGCCCGATGGCTTCCTGCTGCTGGCGCGAAATGACCATATAGGCCACTACGCCCACCAGGATAGACTTGGCGATGGCCTTGAGCAGCTCCACCAGCGAGTTGGTGGAGAACATATTGCCGATGCCGGTGATGGGATTC
>JBCNOX010000530.1:0-4063 GCA_039593645.1 Pseudoduganella sp. | reverse complement strand
AGGCGCCATCCTGGGCGAGCACTGCTTCGTCGGCCTGTTCACCCGCGCCGCCAACCTGACCCCGCTGGCCCGCCTGCCATTCGCACGCGGCCGCATCGCGCAAGTGCTGAAGATTGCCGGCGTGCGCGAAACCGGCTTCCGCGCCGAGAAATTCATCGAGATCCTGGAATCGCTGCCGCGCACCGAAGCGCTGGAAGCGGAGCCGGAATGGCTGGCCGAAGTGTGCGGCGCCGTGGTGTCGCTGTACAAGCAGCCGCGCGCCAAGGTGTTCGCCCGCCGCGACGTCTACGCGCGCCACCTGAACGTGCTGGTCTACCTGCCGCGCGAACGCTACTCGGCATCCGTGGCGCACGCCCTGGCGCGCGCCCTGCAGGAGAGCTCCGGCGCCACCCACGTCAGCTCGCAAACCCTGGTGTCGGACGGCCCGCTGGCTCGCCTGTACCTGATCGCGCACGCCGCACGCTATCCGCTGGACCTGGAAAGCGACATCCAGCGCCCGCTGCTGACGGTGCTGGACGGCTGGCACGACCAGTTCTCCGAACTGGCCGACAAGGTTGGCGAAGAGCCGCTGCGCAACAGCCTGCGCAAGCTGTGCTCCACGCTGCCGGTCGACTATGTGGCCGCAACGCCGCCGGCCGTGGCCTTCCACGACCTGGACAAGATCCTGCGCAATGGCGAAGGCGAGCGCGTCGCCGTGCGCGTCGAGCTGCCTTCCGAAGGCAATGCCGCAACCACCATCCGCCTGTACTCGGTGGACCGCGTTCCTGCGCTGTCTTCTATCCTGCCCGCGCTGCATAACGCCGGCGTGGCCATCGAACGCGAATCTGCACACACCATCCGCACTGCGGACGGCAAGAAGCACTACGTGACCAGCCTGGCGGTCGATGCGCAAAGCGCGCTTGAACTGTCCCGCCCTGGCGTGGTGCAAGTGGCGGAAGACCTGTTCAATGCCCTGTTCAACAACGAAGCCGAAGATGGCCGCCTGAATGGCCTGGTTGTCGAAGGCGGCCTGCGCCTGCGCGAAGTGCAGCTGGTGCGCGCCTACATGAGCTATTGGCGCCAGGCTGGCACCCAGTTCACCGTTCGCTACATGGCGGAGATCCTGCGCCGCCACCCTGCACTGGTGAAGGAACTGGTCGACGCGTGGAAGGAGCGCTTCGATCCCGCGCTGCCGGAAGCGACCCGCGTCGCCGCCAAGGACAAGCTGCTGGCTATCAAGGGCCGCCTGTCCGCGATCAACCACGCCGACTCCGAAGTGATTTTCGCGGCGATGATCGACCTGATGCTGGCAACCCTGCGCACCAACTACTTCCAGAACGCCGGCCAGGGCGACAAGATCATCTTCAAGTTCGATACCAGCAACCTGCACCTGGTGCCGGAACCGCGTCCATTCCGCGAAATCTATGTGTTCTCGCGCCGCTTCGAAGGCGTCCACCTGCGCGGCGGCCCAGTGGCTCGCGGCGGCCTGCGCTGGTCGGACCGCATGGAAGACTACCGCACTGAGGTGCTTGGCCTGGTGAAGGCGCAGATGGTGAAGAACGCCGTGATCGTTCCTGCCGGCGCCAAGGGCGGCTTCGTCTGCAAGCAGATGCCGAAAGACGCGCCGCGCGACGTGGTGGCAGCGGAAGGCGAAGCAGTCTACCGCCTGTTCATCGCCAGCCTGCTGGAAATGACCGACAACCGCGTGTTGGGCAAGATCGTTCCGCCGGAAGACACCGTCCGCTACGACAACGACGATCCATACCTGGTGGTGGCTGCCGACAAGGGCACCGCAACCTTCTCCGATATTGCCAACAGCATCGCGGTGAAGCGTGGCTTCTGGCTGGGCGACGCGTTTGCATCGGGCGGCTCCAACGGCTACGACCACAAGAAGATGGGCATTACCGCCAAGGGGGCCTTCGAGGCGGTCAAGCGTCATTTCTACGAGATGGGCCACGACATGAACACCACCCCGTTCACCGTGGTGGGCGTGGGCGACATGTCGGGTGACGTGTTCGGCAATGGCGTGCTGCTGTCGAATCAGATCAAGCTGCTGGCGGCCTTCGACCACCGCCACATCTTCCTCGACCCGAATCCGGATACCGCGAAATCCTTCGCCGAACGCCAGCGCATGTTCGCACTGCCGCGCTCCTCTTGGGACGACTACAACAAGGACCTGATCTCGAAAGGTGGCGGCGTGTTCCCGCGTACCGCCCGTACCATCGAGCTGTCGCCTGAGGTGCGTGCCGCGCTGGACATCCAGGAAACCTCGCTGGCGCCGGAAGAACTGATGCACCGCATCCTGCTGGCCCCTGTGGACCTGTTCTACAACGGCGGCATCGGTACTTACATCAAGTCGTCCAGCGAAACCCATGCGCAGGTGAAAGACCGCGCCAACGACAATATCCGCGTCAACGGCAATGAGTTGCGCTGCAAGGTGGTGGCGGAAGGCGGCAACCTGGGCGCCACCCAGGCTGGCCGTATCGAATTCGCACTGGCTGGCGGCCGCATCTTCACCGATGCGATCGACAACTCGGCCGGCGTGGATTGCTCCGACCATGAAGTGAACTGCAAGATGTGGCTGGACGTGGAAGTCAATGCCGGACAGACCTCGGAGGCCGACCGCAACCAGCTGCTGAACGACATGACCATGGAAGTGGAACGCCTGGTCCTGCGCGACAATATCCAGCAAACGCGTTTGCTGGTGCGCGAGTTCCAGGCCCAGTCCGAAGCGCAGGTGCAGGACGGCTACGCCGACCTGATTGCCGACCTGGAGGAAGAGGGCGCGCTGTCGCGCGAACTGGAGCACCTGCCAAGCGTGGCCGAACTGGCGCGCCGCAAGGCCGATGGCCGCGGCCTGACCACGCCGGAACTGGCGGTGGTGATCGCCAACGTGAAGAACCGTTACAAGCGCCTGCTGTCGGCCATGCCGCTGACGGACGAAAGCTGGGCGGAGAAGGTGCTGCGTCCTTACTTCCCTGAGCAGCTGGTGGCCACTCGTCCTGCGCTGAACCACCCGCTGTCGAATGCCATCCTGGCGACCGTGCTGGCGAACGAAGTGGTGAACCGTTGCGGCCCGCTGATGATCCGCGACCTGGCTGCGGCCAACAACTGCACCGAGCAGGACGTGATCCTCGCTTGGGGCCAGGCATGGTCGGCGCTGGACCTGGCGCCAATCTTCAATACCCTTGATGCCGATGCGCTGAATGTGCCGCGCAATGTGGCGATGCGCGTCGATGCACGCACCCGCGCCATGCTGAAGGCGGTGATGGAAGGCGTGCTGGGCGTGTCGAAAGACCAGCTGCGCGGCGCCGGCATCGCGGAGCTGACCAAGCTGTTCGCCGATCCGGCCACCGTGCGCAAGATGGCGGCCGACGTGCAGTCGGAAGCGGCAACCCACAGCGGCCTGCGCGCGGAATTCGTGCAGGCGTGGAATGCGGTCGATGCGCTGGAAGGCGTGGCGGCATTCGTGTTCGCTGCGCTGTCGGTCAAGCGTCCTGCAGGCATGGACCTGCCGGGCTTCCTGGCGGTGGGCATGGCGCTGCGTTCGCAGGCGGGCATCGATACGCTGGAGCGTGGCCTGAAGCTGCCGGCAACGACGAAGTCGCAGGAACACCTGCGCAGCTATGCGCAGCAGGCGTTGCGCCGTACGCAGCAGAAGTTGCTGTCGCAGGTGCTGGCGCGCGCGACCAATGGGCATGATGCGGCCGAAGCAGTTGAGCTGGTGACCTGCACGCTCGGACTGTCCGGCTACGCAACTTCGGCGGACCTGGAGCAGGCGATGCTGGATGTGTGGGCGTTGTCGGAGGCGGTCAATGCCGTCGGCCTGGCAGCCTGAAACCGGGCCCGCGGCCGCCGCGTAATAGTGTCAGACCCTGCGGGTCTGACACTGGTTTACCGGTTTTGGCGGAGCAGAAAAGAAACAAGCAACAAAGAATGGCAGACAATCAAACAATCCCCCCCGCAGTCCGCGCCCTCGCTGAAGCCGACTTCAGCGCGGTAGCCAACAGCTTCACAAAAGCCGGCTTCACCGTAGGCCAGCCCGCCGACGGCATCCTCACCATCCGCAGCCAGCAGCCTGGCC
>JBCNOX010000053.1:0-16101 GCA_039593645.1 Pseudoduganella sp. | reverse complement strand
GCACGCATTGTGCGGCGAACTGGAACGTGCGGCGGATCGCGCCATGTGGCCGGCGATCCGCGAAAAGCTGCCGCGCCTGCGGCTGCTGCTGGAACATGTGGTTTCCCCAACGCGTCATTAAAATAAAAGCGGAGAGAGCATGAAAGTATTGGTAGTCGACGACGACGTAGTCTCGCGCATGGTGCTGATGCACCTGATCGACGGTTGCGGCAAGTTCGATATCGTCGAGGCGGAAGATGGCGCCGACGCCTGGCAGCAGCTTGAGGATGGACTGCGTCCGGGCATCGTCTTCTGCGACCTGCGCATGCCGCGCCTGTCCGGCATCGAACTGCTGCATCGCGTGCGCGAGCATGGCGAGCTGGCGGAAGTGCCGTTCGTGCTGGTGTCTTCGGCCACCGACAAGGAAACGGTGCAGCAGGCCACCCTGGCCGGCGCCACCGGCTATATCGTCAAGCCGTTCCAGTCGGAGCAGGTGCGCGCCCACCTTGGCGCTTTCCTCGACCAGGCGGCCAACGGCTACGAGCATCGGGCGGAAGAACCGGCTGCCACCCTGGTGCGGCTGGGGATCGCGGCCGACCGCCTGCTGGTCTACCTGACCGGCTTCCAGAACCAGTTGACGGCGGCCAGCAACGAGATCGATGCGCTGCTGGCGCACGACGAGCAGGCCGAGGTTCGCGTGCGGCTGGAACGCCTGCATACCGGCTGCACCACGCTCGGCCTGCACGGCGCCGCGGCATCCTTGAAGCCTCTGATTGGCGCCCATGTCAGCAACGAAGCAGTGCAGGCGGCGCTGACGGACGTAATCCGGGCGGTCCTGCACCAGTCCTCGCTGGTGCGCCAGGGATAAGACCCGAGCTTGCGGTAAATATAGTTTAGGTTTAAAGTAGTCTGCACCGCAGGCTGTACTTTCAACCGAACCTTACCCAGGCGACCATGAACAGACCCACTGCAGCAGAACCGAGCGCGCATCTCGATCAGTTTGCGCGCCAGCACCTTCCTCCGGTTGACCAATGGCCGGACCTGGTATTCGACCTTCCCGAACTGCAGTATCCGGCGCGCCTGAATTGCGTGGCCGAGATCCTGGACCAGGCCGTGGCAGAGGGTCGCGGCGAGCGCCTTGCACTGCGCGGCGAGGGCGTAAGCTGGACTTACGCCGAACTGCAGCAGCAGGTCGACCGTATCGTCAATGTGTTGCGCGGTCCAATGGGCCTGGTGCCCGGCAATCGCGTTCTGCTGCGCGGCGCCAACCATCCGATGATGGCCGCCGCCGTGCTGGCCGTGCTCAAGGCCGGCCTGATTGCCGTGCCCACCATGCCGCTGCTGCGCGCACGCGAATTGGGCGTCATCATGCAGAAGGCGCAGGTACAGGCGGTGTTGTGCGCCCATGCCCTGCGCGAAGAAATTGAGGCGGCGCCAAGCCGTCCTGAGCGCACCCTGTGGTTCAATGTGCCGGCCGACGCGCAGGCCAGCCTGGCGCCGCAACGCTCGCTCGATGCGCTGATGGCAGCACAGCCCGGGAGCGCCGCAGCGTGCGACACGGCGGCCGACGATATCTGCCTGATCAGCTTCACTTCCGGCACCACCGGTGTCCCGAAGGGCACGATGCACTTCCACCGCGACGTGCTGGCCATCTGCGACTGTTTCCCGCGCCATATCCTCAAGTCCAGCGCCGACGACCTGTTCATCGGCACGCCGCCGCTGGCCTTTACCTTCGGCCTTGGCGGCCTGCTGCTGTTCCCGCTGCGCGTCGGGGCCGCGGCCGTGCTGCTGGAAAAACTGACCCCCGAAGCGCTGCTGCAGGCAATCGAACAATACCGCGCCACGATCTGCTTCACCGCACCGACGTTCTACCGCCAGATGGCGGCGCTGGCCGGCAAGTACGACTTGTCCAGCCTGCAGAAATCCGTTTCGGCCGGCGAAGCCCTGCCGGTGGCAACGCGCGAAGCCTGGCAGCAAGCCACCGGCCTGCGCATGATCGATGGCATTGGCGCGACTGAAATGCTGCACATCTTCATTTCCGCCTCCGGCGACGAGATACGCCCCGGCGCCACCGGCAAGCCGATTCCCGGTTACCGGGCCTGCGTGCTCGATAACCAGGGCCAGCCGGTAGGCCCTGGCGTCGTCGGACGCCTGGCCGTGAAAGGGCCGACCGGCTGCCGCTACCTGGACGACCCGCGCCAGCGCGACTATGTACTGAATGGCTGGAACCTGACCGGCGATGCCTATGAAATGGATGCAGACGGCTACTTCTTCTATCGTTCGCGCACCGACGACATGATCATTTCCGCCGGCTACAACATCGCAGGGCCTGAGGTGGAAGATGTTCTGCTGCGCCACCCCGCGGTGGCCGAATGCGGCGTGGTCGGCAAGCCGGACGAGGAACGCGGGCAGATCGTGGAAGCACATGTCGTCCTGAAGCCAGGCTTTGAGCCGTCGCCAGAAATGGCGGCGCAACTGCAGGACTTCGTCAAGGAGCAGATCGCCCCGTACAAGTACCCGCGCTCGATCCGCTTCCTGTCGTCGCTGCCGCGCACCGAGACCGGCAAGCTGCAACGCTTCAAACTCCGTAGCACCTGAGGATTCGCATGAATATCGTTTGTATTGGCGGCGGACCGGCCGGCCTCTATTTCGCCCTGCTGATGAAAAAGCAGGACCCGTCGCATCGCATCGTGGTGGTCGAGCGCAACCGGCCTTACGATACCTTCGGCTGGGGCGTGGTGTTCTCCGACCAGACACTGGGCAACCTGGTGGCGGCAGACGAAAAGACCGCGCGCGAGATCCTGCAGTCCTTCAACCACTGGGACGATATCGACGTTTTCTTCAAGGGGCAGAAGGTCACCTCGGGCGGTCATGGTTTCTGCGGGATTGGCCGCAAGCGCTTGCTCAACATCCTGCAGCAGCGCTGCGAAGAGCTGGGCGTGGAACTGGTGTTCGAGACCGATGTGCAGGACGACCGTGAGCTCGCAGCGCGCTACAACGCCGACCTGGTGATCGCTTCCGATGGCCTGAACTCGCGGGTACGGACCCGTTATGAAGCGACCTTTCAGCCGATGATCGAAGCGCGCCAGTGCCGCTTCGTCTGGCTGGGCACGACCAAAAAATTCGATGCCTTCACCTTCGATTTCCAGCAGACGGAGCACGGCTGGTTCCAGGCCCATATCTACCAGTACGACGGCGGGACTTCGACCTTCATCATCGAAACGCCGGAATCCGTGTGGCGCGCGGCCGGGCTGGAAGACATGTCGCAGGAAGAGGCGCTGGCCTGGTGCGAAAAGCTGTTCGCCGAACGGCTGGAAGGGCACAAGCTGATGTCCAATGCGGCCCACCTGCGCGGCTCGAACGTGTGGATCAAATTTCCCCGCATCGTGTGCCAGAAGTGGGTGCACTGGAATGGCGACGTGCCGGTGGTCCTGATGGGCGATGCGGCGCATTCCGCGCACTTCTCGATCGGATCCGGCACCAAGCTGGCGCTGGAAGACGCGATCGAACTGGCGCGTTGCTTCGCTGCGCAGGGCAGCGCGCGCGAAGCGCTGGCCGCCTACCAGGAGGTGCGTGCGGTCGAAGTGCTGAAGATCCAGAGCGCCGCACGCAATTCGATGGAATGGTTCGAGAACGTGCGGCGCTACACGGCCATGGAAGCGCCGCAGTTTGCCTACTCGATGCTGACCCGCAGCCAGCGACTGTCGCACGAAAACCTGCGCGTGCGCGACAAGGACTACGTGGCCGGCTTCGAACGCTGGCTGGCCGAACGCGCCTTCGCGCAAGCCGGCTTGCCGCAGCCAGGCGCAGCCCGACCGGTGCCGCCGATGTTCACGCCATACAAAGTGCGCGACCTGGTGCTGAAGAACCGCATCATCGTGTCGCCGATGGCGCAATACAGCGCCGTTGACGGCTGCGTCGGCGACTGGCACATGGCCCACCTGGGAGCGCGCGCGATGGGCGGCGCTGCGCTGGTGATGGCTGAAATGACCTGTGTATCTGCCGATGCCCGCATCACGCCTTACTGCCCGGGGATGTACGCCCCCGCGCACACGATGGCCTGGAAGCGCATCGTCGACTTCATCCACCAGAATACCGACGCGAAAATCGGATTGCAGCTTGGCCACGCCGGCGCCAAGGGCTCGACGCGCGCCATGTGGGATGGCATTGACCTGCCGCTCGATAAAGGCAACTGGCCGCTGGTGGCGGCATCGCAACAGCAATACCTCGCCGGAGTGTCGCAAGTGGCGCGTACCGCCAGCGTTGACGACATGCGCCGCATCGAGGCCGACTTCGTGCGCGCCACGCTGGCTGCCGAAGAAGCCGGCTTCGACTGGCTGGAGCTGCATTGCGCACACGGCTACCTGCTGTCGTCCTTCATTTCGCCGCTGACCAATGAGCGTGGCGACGAATATGGCGGCTCGCTGGAGAATCGCTGCCGCTTCCCGCTGCGCGTGTTCGCGGCCATGCGTGCGGCGTGGCCGGCGCATAAGCCGATGAGCGTGCGCATCTCTGCGCATGACTGGGTGGAAGGCGGCATCACGCCGGACGATGCGGTGCAGATTGCGGGCCTGTTCAAGCAGGCGGGCGCCGACATGATCGATTGTTCCTCGGGCCAGGTCAGCAAGCTGGAGAAGCCTGTGTTCGGCCGCATGTTCCAGACGCCGTTCGCGGACCGCGTGCGCAATGAGGCCGGCATCCCGACGATTGCGGTCGGCTCGATTTTCGAAGCCGACCATGCCAACGGCATCATCGCTGCCGGCCGTGCCGACCTTTGCGCCGTGGGGCGGCCGCACCTGGCAAACCCTTCGTGGACGCTGGGCGAGGCGGCCAAGCTTGGCTACACCGCCGTGAGCTGGCCAAAGCAATATCTGGCGGGCAAGCAGCAACTGGAGCGCAATCTCGAACGCGAACGCCAACTGGCGGCTGCCAGCGCCGGCCTGACGCCACAGCAGGTGGCGGCCAAATTGCTGGAGGGCTGAACGATGCAGTTGACCGGGCAACACGCATTCATCACTGGCGGCAGCCGTGGCATCGGCCTTGCTTGCGCGCATGCGCTGCTCGCGCAGGGCGCCAGTGTCACCATTGCCGGCCGCGATGCGGCTTCGCTTGAGCGTGCTGCTGACGCGCTGCGGGCGAAAACCGGTAAACCGATGTCTGACCCGCAGGGTCAGACACCTGGCGTGCCGGAGCCGCAGGTGGGGACTTGCGTGCTGGATGTGACCGACGAAGCGGCGGTGCACGCGACTATCGCGGCAGCAGCGCGGCAACTCGGCTCCATCACGATCCTGCTGAACAACGCAGGCCAGGCGCACCCCGCGCCCTTTGCGAAAACCACCAGCCAGCACTGGCAGCAAATGCTTGACGTGAACCTGACTGGCGCCTTCCATTGCACGCAAGCGGTACTGCCGCAGATGATTGAAAAAGGCTGGGGCAGGATCATCAACATCGCCTCCACCGCCGGCCTGAAAGGCTACAAATACGTCAGCGCTTACGTCGCCGCCAAGCACGGCCTGGTGGGCCTGACGAAAGCGCTCGCGCTGGAACTGGCGACAAAGAACATCACAGTCAACGCCGTCTGCCCCGGCTATACGGAAACCGACATCGTGCAGGATGCCATCGCCAACATCATGCGGAAAACCGGCCGTAGCGAGGAGCAGGCGCGCGCCGAGCTGGCTGCCGGCAACCCGCAGCAGAAACTGGTGCAGGTCGAGGAGGTCGCCAATGCCGTAACCTGGCTCTGCCAGCCGGCATCCAGCGCAATGACCGGCCAATCCATCGCCGTCGCCGGCGGTGAAGTCATGTAAGGAAACCGGAACGATGCAATTAGACCTGGAAAGCCGCCTGACCAACGACCACCACCAGTCGCTGAAACTGTGGCTGCGCATGCTCTCCTGCACCACCAAGATCGAAGCCGTGATCCGCAGCCGCCTGCGCACCGAATTCGGTATCACCTTGCCGCGCTTCGACCTGATGGCGCAGCTGGAGCGCCACCCCGAAGGTCTGCGCATGGGCGAGCTCTCCAAGCGCATGATGGTCACCGGCGGCAACGTCACCGGCATCACCGACCAGCTCGAGCAGGAAAACCTGGTGGTTCGCGTGCCGGACCCGAAAGACGGCCGCGCCTTCAGCGTCAAACTCACGCCGGCGGGCCGCACAGCCTTCGCGCAGATGGCCGAAGTACACGAGAGCTGGATCGCCGAACTGCTGCAGGAGATTTCGCAGGAAGACAAAGGACAGCTGATCGAACTGCTGTCGCAAATGAAGGGCCACCTGTACGCCCGCGAACAAAAGGACAAACCATGAAGTACCTGCAAGGGGAACCGCAACACCTGCCGGGCAACCGCGCGCAACTCGCCGGCTATCAGGCCAGGCACTTCCAGTTCACGGTGGAGCAGGGTGTCGCTACGCTCACCCTGGACCGCCCCGAGCGCAAGAACCCGCTCACCTTCGATTCTTACGCCGAGCTGCGTGAACTGTTCCGCGCACTGGCGTATGCCGATGACGTCAAGGTCATCGTCATCACCGGCGCCGGCGAGAATTTCTGCTCCGGCGGCGACGTGCACGAAATCATCGGCCCGCTGACCAAGCTGGATATGCCGGGCCTGCTGGCCTTCACGCGCATGACCGGCGACGTGGTGAAAGCGATGCGTGCCTGCCCGCAGCCAATCATCCCCGCCATCGACGGCGTCTGTGCCGGCGCCGGCTCGATGCTGGCCCTGGCATCCGACATCCGCCTCGGCACGGAGCGCAGCAAGACCGCCTTCCTGTTCACCCGCGTCGGCCTGGCCGGCTGCGACATGGGCGCCTGCGCCTTGCTGCCGCGCGTGATCGGCCAGGGCCGCGCCGCCGAATTGCTGTACACCGGCCGCTCGATGTCCGGCACTGAGGGCGAGCGCTGGGGCTTCTTCAACAGCCTGCATGCGCCGGAAAACCTGCTGGCCGCCGCGCAAACCTTCGCGCAAGGCCTGGCAAGCGGACCGACTTTCGCGCACGGCATGACCAAGAAGATGCTGCAGCAGGAATGGAATATGGGCGTCGACGAGGCCATCGAGGCCGAAGCCCAGGCGCAAGCCATCTGCATGGCCACCAACGACTTCCACCGCGCCTATCACGCCTTTGTGGCAAAGCAGAAACCGGTCTTCGAGGGGGATTGAGATGGCAGACAAATCTTACCTGGGGTGGCCCTTCTTCGAACCGCGCCACGCCGCGCTGGAGCGCGAGCTCGACGCATGGGCAGCTGAACACGTGCGCGTCGCCCACGGCAGCGACACCGATGCGCAATGCCGCCAGCTGGTACGCACACTGGGCGAGGCAGGATGGCTGCGCCACGCCATCGGCGGCACTGCCTATGGCGGCGCGCTCGACGCCATCGATACCCGTGCCATCTGCCTGATCCGCGAAACCCTGGCCCGCCACAACGGCCTGGCCGATTTCGCCTTCGCCATGCAGGGCCTGGGTTCCGGCGCCATCAGCCTGTTCGGCAGCGCAGAAAACAGGCAGGCCTATTTGCCGTGCGTCGCGAAAGGCGAAGCGATCGCCGCCTTCGCCCTGTCCGAACCGACAGCCGGATCGGACGTCGCCGCCATGCAGTGCGCCGCGGTGCGGGACGGCGACCATTACGTGCTCAATGGCGAAAAGACCTGGATCTCCAACGGCGGCATCGCCGACTTCTACGTGGTCTTCGCCCGCACCGGCGAGCAGCCCGGCGCGCGCGGCATCAGCGCCTTCATCGTCGACAAGGACGCCCCAGGTTTCGAGATCGCAGAACGCATCAACGTCATCGCTCCGCACCCACTGGCGCGCCTGAGGTTCAGCGACTGCCGCATTCCCGCCACCCAGCGCCTTGGCGAAGCAGGGCAGGGCTTCAAGGTCGCGATGGCAACGCTGGACGTGTTCCGCACCTCGGTGGCCGCCGCATCGCTGGGCTTCGCCCGCCGCGCGCTGGACGAAGCGCTGGCCCACGCGCAAGGCCGCACGATGTTCGGCCAGACCCTGGCCGACTTCCAGCTCACCCAAGCCAAGCTGGCGCAGATGGCAACCGGTGTTGACTCTTCCGCCTTGCTGACCTATCGCGCCGCGTGGCAGCGTGACCAGGGCCGGAAGGTGACGAAAGAAGCAGCCATGGCCAAGATGACCGCCACCGAAACCGCGCAGCAGGTCATTGACGCCGCCGTGCAGATGTTCGGCGGCATGGGCGTGGTCAGCGAGCATCCGGTCGAGCGCCTGTACCGCGAGATCCGCGCGTTGCGGATTTATGAAGGCGCCACCGAAGTACAACAATTGATCATCGCGCGCGAGCTGCTGCGCGAGGGCTGAGGAGTCTCTATGCAAGTATTACAACCGCCGGGCTGGGCGCGTCCACGCGGCTATTCCAACGGCATCGCGGCCAGCGGCCGCATGGTCTTTGTCAGCGGCATGATCGGCTGGGATGCGAATTGCGAATTCCAAACCGATGATTTCGCGGGACAAGCACGCCAGGCCATCGAGAACATCCTGGCCGTGTTGAAGGAAGCGGGCGGCGGGCCGGAGCATATTGCGCGCATGACCTGGTACGTGGTGGACAAGCACGAGTACATGGGCGCCTATAAAGAGATCGGCGCCATTTACCGGGAGCTGATCGGCAAGCACTATCCGGCCATGACGGCAGTTGAAGTTGCCGGGCTGCTGGAACCGCGCGCCAGGGTGGAAATCGAAGTCACGGCAGTCGTGCCCGCGTAGTTTTAATGAAGTGATATAGTCCGGCCGTGGAGGTGCAATGCCATGGCTAAACTTCTCGCGCGCCTGATTGGCGCTATCTTTCTGTTAGTCCTGTCGACAGCGCACGGCGCAACGCCGCTGTTGACGGAGGCGGACATCGCCCAGCTATCGACCTGGCTGGGCAATGGTCCGATCAGGCTCGAGCGCTTGTACAAGAAGCGCGACGGACAAACCGCCGCTGATTTCCACGCGGCAGTTGACGGCAAGGGCCGCACCTTTACCGTGATGGAAGCCACCAATGAGCTTGGGCAATTGTTCAAGGTGGGCGGCTATAACCCGCAAAGCTGGGATTCGTCCGGCAAGTTCCACATCACGACCGAAGATGAAAAGCGCACCGGCTTCCTGTTCAACCTGACTTCGCGCCAGATTCATCGCCAGACGCCGCGCACCTACGCGCTCGATACGGTCGGTTCCTTCCAGACCTGGAACGACGCCAGGACCGGCCCGGTGTTTGGCGCCGGCCATGATTTGTACGTCCCGTGGGACCTGACTCATGGCGGCTATTCGATCATGTATTCCTACATCGATCCGGTGCGCAGCAATTTCGACTCCAGCCTGCTCGATGGGCGCGACTACGTTTCGCCCAACGTCACATTCGGTGACATGGAAGTGTGGCGGATCTTTGCCGTGCCGGAAGCGGGGACGTGGATGATGCTGCTTTCCGGCTTATGTGTACTGGGTCTCATGCGGCGCTGGTCTCCAGCAAGGTCTTGCGAAGAATCTCCACCAATGGCCGCAGGTTGATGCGGTGCCATGCCGCCCCGCGATTTCCCGGCTCAACGGGATTGCGAAATATGCAATCCTTCAGCTGCGGCGTGGGAATGTACTGTTGGTCCCCCCGACTGGAATCGAACCAGTATCCCACGCTTAGGAGGCATGTGCACTATCCATTGTGCTACGGGGAGGACGCAAAGCGAGCGCAATTATAGCTGACAGGCTGGCAACAGGTAAAATGCTCGTTTTTCCGTCACGATTTGCATTCCCATGGCTGTCATCTCCTTAACATCTGCACAACTGGCTTTTGGCCACCACGCCCTGCTGGACCACGCTGAATTCTCCCTGGAAACCGGGGAGCGGGTCGGCCTGATCGGGCGTAACGGCACCGGTAAATCCTCGCTGCTGAAGATTATTGCCGGCTTCCAGAAGCTGGATGACGGCCTGCTGGTCATGCAGCAAGGCCTGAAAGTCGTGTACGTGGAGCAGGAGCCGCAGTTCGAGGCCGGCCAGAGCGTGTACGACGCGGTGGCATCCGGCCTGGGCGAGCTGCCTGCGCTGCTGAAGGAGTACGACGAGCTGACCAGCCAGTTCGGCCAGGGCGATGACGACAAGCTGATGGAGCGCATGCACGACATCCAGCTCAAGCTCGACGCCGGCGATGCCTGGAACCTGAAGAACAAAGTGGAAACCGTACTGGGCCGCCTGAACCTGAATGCGGACCTGGGCATCGAAACCCTGTCCGGCGGCACCAAGAAGCGCGTGGCACTGGCGCGCGCCCTGGTTGGCGCGCCAGACGTGCTGCTGCTGGACGAACCCACCAACCACCTGGACTTCAGCTCGATCCAATGGCTGGAAGGCTTGCTGCGCGACTTCAAGGGCAGCATCCTGTTCATCACCCACGACCGCTCGTTCCTGGATAACGTGGCGACCCGCATCATCGAACTCGATCGCGGCATCCTGTTGTCCTACCCAGGCAACTTCAGCGCTTACCAGACCCGCAAGCAGGAACAGCTGGCCATTGAGGAAGTGGAAAACGCCAAGTTCGACAAGGTGCTGGCGCAGGAGGAGGTGTGGATCCGCAAGGGCGTGGAAGCGCGCCGTACCCGCAACGAAGGCCGCGTGCGCCGCCTTGAGCGCCTGCGCGAACAGCGCGCCGCACGCCGCGACACCCAGGGCCAGGTGCGCCTCGAAGTGGCGACCGGCGAGCGTTCCGGCAAGATCGTGGCGGAGCTGGAGAACGTCAACAAGGCCTATGGCGAAAAGGTCATCGTGCGCGACTTCAGCACCATCCTGATGCGCGGCGACAAGGTCGGCCTGATCGGCGCGAACGGCGCCGGCAAGACTACGCTGCTCAAACTGATCCTGGGCGAAGAACAGCAGGACAGCGGCACCATCAAGCAGGGCGCGCGGCTGCAGGTCGCCTACTTCGACCAGATGCGCGCGCAGTTGAACGACAACGCCACGCTGGCCGATACCATTTCCCCCGGCTCCGACTGGGTCGAGATCAATGGCCAGCGCAAGCACGTCATGAGCTATCTGGGCGACTTCCTGTTCGAACCGCAGCGCGCGCGCTCCCTGGTCAGCTCGCTTTCCGGTGGCGAGCGTAACCGCCTGCTGCTGGCGCGCCTGTTCGCCAAGCCAGCCAACGTGCTGGTGCTGGACGAGCCGACCAACGACCTGGATATCGACACGCTGGAACTGCTGGAAGAACTGCTTGAGGATTACACCGGCACCGTCTTCCTGGTCAGCCACGACCGCGCCTTCCTCGACAACGTCGTCACGCAAGTGATTGTTGCCGAAGGGCAGGGTAAGTGGAAAGAATACGTAGGTGGCTATAGCGACTGGGAACGCGTGCGCGACACCAGTGTTGCAGCGGCGCCTGCGGCAAAGAAGGTGGAAGCGAAGCCTGTAGCAGCGCCGGCGGTGGTCGCACCGGCAGCAGCCAAGGCGAAAAAACTGAGCTACAAAGAGCAGCGCGAACTGGAAGAATTGCCGCAACTCATCGCCAAGCTGGAAGACGAGCAGACTGCGCTGAACCTGACGCTGTCCGATCCCGACTTCTACAAGAAAACGCCGGCGGAAGCCAAGCGGCTTAACGAGCGCATCGCGCAGATTGAAGAAGAGCTGATGAGCGCGCTGGAGCGTTGGGAAGCAATCGAATCGCGCAACAACGTTTGATGTAACTCAATCCACTGTTTGCACTTTCTCACTTTCGTGCGCTTGCGCACGATTGCCCGCTGTAATATCTGACAACCTTAATGCCGAGGCAGTATCGCTTCGGCATTTCCAACGGGAAGGCAGATATTGTGACTTTACAGCAGCCACCTAAGCGCATTTCCCAACAGCCGCAGGCCACTGCGGCTGCGGCGCCCGTGTTCGCACTGCGCGCAGACAACGGCAGTGCGATGCCGCGCGTGTTGCCGTTTGCCACATTCATTGTTTTCATCATTGTCGCCGACGTGCTTGAACGATTCGGTGCGCACGCGAACACCATGCGCTGGTTGTATCCAGCCAAGATCGTACTGGTCGCTGCCATGCTGCTGGCGTGGCGCAAAAGCTACCGTGAGTTGCGCGAACGGCCTGCGCAGCGTGACCTCATCGCCGCGGTAGGCGTTGGCGCCGGCGTCTTTTTCCTGTGGATCTTGCTCGATGCCGGCTGGATGCAATTGGGCTCGGCGCGCGGCTTCGATGCGACGGGGACGGACGGGCGCTTCGACTGGGGACTGATTGCTCTGCGTGCCGCGGGCGCAGCGCTGGTGGTGCCCCTGATGGAGGAGCTGTTCTGGCGTTCCTTTCTGTTGCGCTGGCTGGAGCGGCGTGACTTCCTGTTGCTGCGGCCGGGCCGCGTTGGCCTGCGCGCAGCGACGATTTCTGTTCTTCTTTTCGGTATCGAACATAACCTGTGGCTGGCCGGCATCGTCGCCGGCATCGCCTACACCTTGTTGTACATGCGCAGCGAAACGCTGTGGACTCCCATCGTGGGACATGCCGTGACCAACGGCTTGTTGGCTGCCTGGGTCATGGTGACCGGCAGCTGGATCTATTGGTAGTGTTAAATAATAAGGCTAAACAATATGCGCATCCTGCCAACTCCATTGGCGCTGGCTGCCGCACTGGCGTGCTGTCCGGCGCAGGCGGATATCAGCGAAACCTTCAAGCCCTTCATCAGCGTGGGGCAGACCTACGACGATAACTTGCTACGCCTTCCGGACAACACGCCGGACGGCATCCAGCGCTCCGACCGCGCCACGCAAGCGATCGCCGGCTTTGCGCTGGACCGGCCGATCGGCCGCCAGAAAATTACCGGCCAGGCGAAAGTCTCGCGCGTGACTTTCGATCATTACGACCAGCTCGATTACAACGGCAAGGATTTCAGCCTGGACTGGGCGTGGGTCGTAGGCAACCACTTCGACGGCAATATTGGTGGCAGTTACCAGCAGGTGTTGACGCCGTTCAACGACTTCCACTCGGAAGAACGCAACCTGCGCACCCAGCGCCGCCAGTATGCCAATGGCGGCTGGCGCATGCATCCAAGCTGGCGCATCTATACAGGCTTCCAGCGTGACCGCTTCGATTACGAGCTGGCGGCGCAAAGCTTGAACAACCGTAAGGAAGACCGCAGCGAACTCGGCATCGACTACCACGCCTCGAGCGGCAGCAGGGTAGGCCTGGTGGCGCGCCATATCAAGGGCAATTTCCTGAACCCGCGTCGCATCGGTACCACGTTCCTGGACCAGAACTATACGCAGGACGAGCTGAAAGCCAATGTCAACTGGCTGTACAGCGAGATCACGCAAGTGCAATTGCTGGCTGGCTACGCCAAGCGCAAGCACGACACTTTTACCGAGCGCGATACCAGCGGACTTAACGGCCGCGCCACCGTGAACTGGCGGCCGCGCAGCAAGCTGCGTTTTACAGCCGAGACCTGGCGCGAATTCGCGGCGGTCGAGAGCGTCGTCGTCAACAACAGCGTCAACAAGGGCGCCAGCCTGAACGCCACCTGGGATATTTCGGCCAAGGTGCAGGCCAATGCCGGGCTCAAGCGCGAGAAGAGGAAATTCGAGCGCATGCCCTATGTGACTTTCGACGGCGACCCAAGCGATACCACGCGCAGCACCAATGTCGGCGTGGTTTACCAGCCCTGGCGCAAGGTGCAGCTCAGCGTGACGGGTTTCAAGGACCGCCGCACCGGCACCCCGCTGATCGGCACCGGCAGCTACAAGGCCAAGGGCGTTTCATTGATGGCGACAGTGCAGTTCTGACGACAAGGAGCAACGATGACGGTAAACGATATTCCCCTGGTCTCCTTTTTCCAGCGTGTGCTCGATCCGCTGATCATTATGGGGATGCTGTACGCCACGTCGATGGTGTATGGGGAGCCGTTTACCGGATATTCGCTGGTACTGATGGTGCTGGCCTTCTTCATCTCGTCGGCGGTGTACCAGCACGTCGATCCTTACCGCACCTGGCGCAGCGGCCGCATCACCGCGTATGCGCGCGATATCTTCATGGGCTGGTTCGCCACCGCGGTGATCCTGGTCGTGCTGGGCAATGTCAGCGGCCTGGCTTATCACTACGACGAAGCCGTGGTGTTCAGTTGGTTCCTCGCCACACCGTTCGCGCTGCTCATGAGCCACCTGGCGGCGCGCCATGTCGGCACCGATCCGGCCAAGGAGAGCGAGGTGCGCTCGGTGGTGATTGTCGGTGCCAACGAGGTGGGCACCAAGTTTGCCGCAACGGTGGAACGCATGCCCAACCTGTTCCTCAGCGTGCGCGGCTTCTTTGACGACCGTACTGCCGACCGCCGCAAGTCCGGCCTGTCGCATCCGGTGCTGGGCAATATGGGGGACGTCGCCAGCTTCGTGCGCGATAACCACATCAAGATGATCTTCATCAGCCAGCCGATCTCGGCCCAGCCGCGCATCCGCAAGCTGCTCGACGAATTGCAGGACACCACGGCCTCGGTCTATTTCCTACCCGATATCTATGTGTTCGACCTGATGCAGGCGCGCTTCGACAGCGTGGGCGGCATGCCGGTGGTGGCGATTTGCGAGACGCCGTTCGTCGGCTTTGACGGCATTGTCAAGCGCGCCAGCGACGTGATCATCGGCAGCGCAATCCTGGTGGCGCTGGCGCCGCTGATGCTGGTGATTGCGCTGGCTGTGTGGATCAGTTCGCCGGGACCGGTGATCTTCCGCCAGCGCCGCTATGGCCTGTATGGCGAGCAGATCATCGTCTACAAATTCCGTTCGATGCGCGTGACCGAGGATGGACCGGAGGTCAAGCAAGCCACCGCCCACGATTCGCGCATTACGAAAATCGGCGCCTTCCTGCGCCGCACCTCGCTGGATGAATTGCCGCAGTTTATCAACGTGCTGCAAGGATCAATGAGCATTGTCGGGCCGCGCCCGCATGCCGTTGCCCATAACGAACAATACCGCAAGCTCATCAAGGGCTATATGTTGCGCCATAAGGTCAAGCCAGGCATTACCGGCTGGGCCCAGGTCAACGGCCTGCGTGGCGAAACGGAGACCCTGGAAAAGATGGAAGCGCGTATCCGCTATGACCTGGACTATCTGCGCCACTGGTCGCTGTGGCTCGACCTGTGGATTATCTTGCGGACAGTCAAGGTGGTGTTGAACCGGCAAAACGCGTATTGAGTCAATCGTGCGCGCTCGTCGCGCTATTAGAATGAGTTGCAATAGTCGAGGGAGGATATTTTGAAGCACATCAACCCGAATATGGCTTTGGCAGGCATGCTGGTTGTCCTGGTTTCCGCCTGCAGCAGCAAGGCAGAACAGAAACCAGGCCAGGCCCTGGCCAACGTCAACGGTGAGGAAATCACCGTGATGCAGCTGAACGACGAACTGTCGCGCAGCAACGCTCCAGCCACGCAACAGGAAGCCGCACGCAAGCAGGCCTTGGAAGCGCTGATCGATCGCCAGTTGCTGATTAGCGAAGCGGCGAAAGAGAAGGTCGACCGCGACCCGCGCGTGGTGCAGGCAATCGAGAGGGCGCGCTCGGTGATCCTGGCGCAAGCCTATATGCAGAAGCGCATTGGCACGCCAGCCAAGCCGACGCCAGCCGAGGTGGAAGCCTACTACAGCCAGAACCCGCAATTTTTCGCGCAGCGCAAGCATTTCGACATGCGCGAAATCATCTTGCCGACGCGCGAGGTGACCGATGAACTGAAGGCGGTGATGGACAAGACCCGCTCGCTGGACGAGGTGGCTGCCTGGCTCGACCAGCACAAGGTCAAGTACCAGAAAGCCCAGTTGAGCCGAAGTGGTTCGGAGTTGCCGCCCGAACTGTCGGCCAAGCTGCTGGCGCTGGCGAAAGGCCAGCTGTTCATCGTGCGGGAGGGCGAACGCAGCATGCTGGTGACCATTGCCGATATCCGGCACTCGCCGGTGGAGCTGGATGCGGCCAGGCCGCAGATCGAGCAATACCTGATCGCAAAGAAAGGCAAGGAGGCGGCGGAGGAGGAAGTCAAGCGCCTGCGCGCGAGCGCCAAGATCGCCTATATCAACCAGCCCTCGCCGGTAGCGGATGCGGGCGCCCCGGCCACCGCCCTGGAACGCGGCGTGGCTGGCCTGAAATAAAACACTGGATCGAGGAGCAATCATGAAACGACTACTGATGTGG
>JBCNOX010000529.1:0-4065 GCA_039593645.1 Pseudoduganella sp. | reverse complement strand
ATGGCCAGCGCGGATTGCAGGAAACTTCGGCGGTCAGGCATCGTTCGCTCCCCGAAAAAAAAGCAGCGCTATCGATGGTGCCGCGTGCCGCGCCAGGCTTCCGTTAGCCCGCGCACACAACTGCTATATGGCGAGGGGCGCTGCCGTAGATGGCGGTGCTGCCGAGCGAGCGCCGTTCATGACCATGGCAAGCAAGGTGTAGTAGCCATTGATGCCCATCAGGTCCGTCACGCCCTTCTCGCCGAATTGCAGCATGGCTGCCGCCCAGGTGGCGTCGCTGACTTGCCTGGTAGTGTGCAGTTCGTGACAGAAATCGTAGACGGCCTGCTCGTCCGGCTTCAGGTCCTGCGGCGCCTGCCGGGCGGCGATGGCGTCGATCACGGCCTGCGGAATGCCTTCCTGCGCCGCGATGGGCGCGTGGATCGCCCATTCCACCTGCTGGTCCCACTGTCGCGAAGTCACCAGGATCGCCAGTTCGGTCAAGCGGGTGCCGATCGCGCTGCGGTAGCGCAGGTATTCGCCCAGCCGCTGGGTGCAGGCCATCAGTTCAGGACTGTGCAGCAAAGGCACAAAGGGGCCGTACAGCGCACCGCGCGGGCCATCGATGACTGCCTGCGCGGCGGCGCGCTGCTCGGCTGTCATTTCCGATGGGGGAATGGGTCCAAGTCGTTCACTCATAGTTACAAATGGTCGCACAGGACAGGAGAAAAATCAAAACGCGGCTGCGGCACGCGCGCTAATGTCGCTGGACTACCAACCCTGCGAGGAGCTGCCATGACTCATCTGATCCACCGTGACCTGCGACGCACGCCGCCCGTGGCCGTCTGCGCTTTCGGCATGCAAGTACGCGACAGCGAGGGCAAGACCTATCTTGATGCCAGTGGCGGCGCCGCGGTCTCCTCGCTGGGCCATAGCCATCCGGACGTGCTGGCGGCGATGCAATCTCAGCTCAAGGTGGCGGCTTACGCGCATACCTCCTTTTTCACTACCGAGGTGGCGGAAGAGTTGGGTGAACGGCTGGCCCAGGATGCGCCGGGCGACCTGAATCATGCCTACCTGGTATCGGGCGGATCGGAGGCCATCGAGGCCGCGCTGAAACTGGCGCGCCAGTATTTCGTCGAGCATGGTGAAACCGAAAGGCGCGTGTTCATCGCGCGGCGCCAGAGTTATCACGGCAACACGCTCGGGGCGCTGGCCTTGGGCGGCAACGAGTACCGCCGGCGCCATTTCGAGCCGATGCTGATGGACGTGGCGCGCGTATCGCCCTGCTTTGAATACCGCGAGCGCCGCGCGGGGCAGGACGTGCACGAGTACACGGCCGACCTGCTGCAGGAGCTGGAGGCCAAGATCCTCGACCTGGGGCCGCAGCACGTGATCGGTTTTTGCGCCGAGACGGTGGTGGGCGCCACCAGCGGTGCGGTGCCGCCGACACCGGGTTACTTCAAGGGCGTGCGGGCCCTGTGCGACAAATATGGAATCCTGATGATTGCCGACGAGGTGATGTGCGGCATGGGGCGCACCGGCACGCTGTATGCAATCGAGCAGGAAGGCGTGGTGCCCGATATCGTTGCGCTGGGCAAAGGATTGGGCGCGGGCTACCAGCCGATCGGTGCGGTGGTTGCGCGTGACCATATCGTGCAGCGGCTTCGTTCAGGCAGCGGCGTGTTCCAGCATGGGCATACTTATGTGGGGCATCCGGTGGCGGCTGCGGCGGCGCTGGCGGTGCAGAAGGTGATCCGGCGCGATTCGCTGCTGGGGGCTGTGACGGTGCGCGGGGCTTCGTTCAAGCGCATGTTGCGCGATACGTTCTCCATGCATCCGAATGTCGGCGATATCAGGGGGCGCGGCATGCTGCTGGCCCTTGAGCTGGTGCAGGACAGGGAGGGCAAGCGGCCGTTTGATCCGGACCTGCGGCTGCATGCGGCGGTGAAGGATGCCTGCATGGAGTGCGGGCTGATGGTGTATCCGATGGGGGGCACCATCGACGGCAGGCGGGGGGACCATGTGCTGCTGGCGCCGCCGTTTATTGCGACGGAGGTGGATTTGCAGCAGATTGTGGGGCGCTTGAGTGAGGGGCTGGAGCGAGCGTTGCTGCGAGTGCGGCCAGCGTAAAACCGGTAACCCAATGTCAGACCCGCGGGGTCTGACACTGATACGCGGCGGCCGCGGGCCTGGTGTCTGACCCTGCGGGTCAGACGGGACGGCCATCCGGGCGGTTTACCGGTTCAGAATTCCTGGTAGCCGATCACGTCCTGCTGCTGCTCGCCCAGTCCCGCGATGCCGAGACGCACAAAGTCGCCCTTCTTCAGGAATCGCTTGCGCGCCAGGCCGACACCCGGCGGCGTGCCGGTGGCGATGATATCGCCCGGCTCCAGCGTCATGAAGCGCGAAATATATGCCACCAGCTGCGGCACCTTGAAAATCATGGTCTCGGTGCAGCCAGTCTGCATGCGCTTGTCGTTCACTTCGAGGTAGAGGTCAAGCTTGTCGACATCCCACACCTCGTCGCGCGTCACCAGCCACGGGCCGACCGGGCCGAAGGTGTCGCAGCCCTTGCCCTTGTCCCAGGTGCCGCCGCTCTCCAGCTGGAATTCGCGCTCCGACACGTCATTGACCACGCAGTAGCCGGCGATATGCTTCTCCGCCTCCTCTTCGCTGACGTTGCGCGCGCGGGTGCCGATCACCACGCCCAGCTCCACTTCCCAGTCGGTCTTCTTCGAGCCTTTCGGCAGCATGATCGGATCGTCCGGGCCGGACAGGCAGGTGATCGCCTTCATGAAAATAATCGGTTCGCTCGGAATCGGCAGGCCCGCTTCCTTCGCGTGATCGGCGTAGTTCAGCCCTACGCCGATAAACTTGCCAACCTTGGCAACCGGTACGCCGAAGCGCGGATTGCCGCGCACCACCGGCAGCGTTTCGGGATCGATCCTGGCCAGCTTGCGCAGCACCTTGTCCGACAGGTTGGCGCCTGCGAGGTCGCTGATCTCGCCGGACAGGTCGCGCAGCTTGCCGAATTCATCGATCAGGCCAGGTTTTTCTTTGCCTATACGGCCGTAACGAACCAGTTTCATACTATCTTCCTTCGTGTAGAAGGCGACATTTTACCGGAAGCGTCGGAGCAGGTAGCGGCACAGGCCCGGCAACTGGATCAGCACCAGCAAAGCGAAGGCGCATTGGTAGGCCGCCGCGGGATAGTGTCCAAGCGGCGAAGGCTGCCACAGGCCGATCACCTGCCCGAAGCCAGCCTGCACGACAAAGGCGCCAACGAAGATCAACAGGTTCAGGCAGGTGGATGCACGGCCCGTCAATGCCGGCGGCATGGCTTGTGCGACGATCGAGTACTCCATGCCGGTGACGCAGCCGACCAGCATGAACAGCACGGGCAGCACCTGATGCGCCGGCCGCCAGCCGGACGCGAACGCGCATTGCAGCAGCACGAAAACCAGTATGCCCGCCGCCGCAACGTCGAGCGCGCGCCAGCCGCGCCTTGCCGCCCATTCGGTCAACATGCCGACGGCGATCGAACCGAATATCACGGCAGCCATGCCGAGGTACAGCAGCCAGGCGATCGCCTGTTCGCCATAGCGCGGCACGTCGGCCAGCCAGCGGGCGACCCACAGGCCTTGCACGCCGAAAAAGACCGTGTGCGGCAGCAGCACCAGCATCGCCGTTTCGCGGAACACCGGGTGGGTGAAGGTCTCTGCCAGCGCGCTGCAGGTGAATGGGCGTGGCGGCGCGGCCGGCGGCGTCGGCGCGAGAAAGAGGATCATCAAGGCGACGACGATACAGGCCGCGGCCAGCCAGATCATCAGCCACTGCCAGCTCATATGCTGCAAGGCCAGCCGCACCGGCAAGGTGGCGGTTGCGGCTCCCAGCCCGCCAGCCGCAATCAGGTAGCCCTGCACCGATGGCACTTTATGCGCGGGCAGCCAGGTGGTCAGGGCTTTGATGGCGGACATGAAGCAGGCGCCCAGTCCGAACCCCATCAACGCACGGGCTATCGCCAGGCCGGCGAAATCCCTGCCGCCCGCAAAGGCCAGCGTGCCGACTGCGGCGACCAGCAGG
>JBCNOX010000528.1:0-4067 GCA_039593645.1 Pseudoduganella sp. | reverse complement strand
GCGCTGTGCCGTGATCAGGATGACCGAGGAGGCAATATTGAAGGGCGCAACGCCCATGTTCATCAAGCGCGTCAGGGTCGACGGCGCGTCATTGGTGTGCAGGGTGGAGAACACCATGTGGCCGGTTTGTGCCGCCTTGATCGCGATGTCCGCCGTTTCCAGGTCACGGATCTCACCGACCATGATGATGTCGGGATCCTGGCGCAGGAAGGCCTTCAGCGCGACCGGGAAGGTCAGGCCGGCCCGGTCGTTGACGTTGACCTGGTTGACGCCCGGCAGGTTGATCTCGGCCGGGTCTTCCGCGGTCGAGATATTGATGCCCGGCTTGTTCAGGATGTTCAGGCAGGTATACAGCGACACCGTCTTGCCGGAGCCGGTCGGGCCGGTCACCAGCACCATGCCGTACGGACGGTGCACGGCTTCCAGCAGGATTTCCTTCTGGTCCGGGTCGTAGCCGAGCGAATCGATGCCCATCTGGGCCTGGGTCGCATCCAGGATACGCATGACGGTCTTTTCGCCGAACAGGGTCGGCAAGGTCGATACGCGTAAGTCGATGGTCTTGGTGGATGAGACGATCAGGCGCATGCGGCCGTCCTGCGGCACGCGTTTTTCCGAAATATCGAGCTTGGACAGCACTTTGATGCGCGATACCAGCTTTTCCTTGATCGAGGTCGGCGGCTGGGCGTGCTCGATCAGGTTGCCGTCGACACGGAAACGGATGCGGTAGAACTTTTCATAGGGCTCAAAATGCAAGTCGGAGGCGCCCATATTGACCGCATCCATCAGCATCTTGTTCAGGAAACGCACGATCGGCGCGTCTTCCACCTCGGCATCGGCGCCGGCGCCCTGCTGCTGCGATGAGCTTTCTTCCTCGGCGAACTCGATATCGCCTTCGTCCCCGGTCATGTCGAGGACGGTCTGGGTCGAACTCTTGGTCAGGGTTTCCAGCAGCTTGAGCAGCACGTCGTGCTGCACAATGACCGGTTCCACCGACGATTCGGCCTGGAACTTGATCTGGTCCAGGGCCTGGGTATTGGTCGGGTCGGACAGCGCCACCGACATCTTGTTGCCGCGCTTGGCCAGCGGAATCACGCGCTGGGTGGCCATCAGGCGCACGTCGATCGCCTTGGGCGGCAGGAATTCGGTATTGACCGCGTTCAGGTCGAGCAGCGGGTAGGCGAAGGTTTCGGCGCAAAAGACCGCCAGGTCGCGCGCGTTGATGGTGCCGCTGGCCAGCAGGACATCGATGAAGGTGGACTTTTCGGTAACCGCCTTTTTATTCAGCGCGTCCGCTTGCGGCGGGGTAAGACGCCCCGCTTGCATCAGGGCCCGGGCCAGTCCCGACATAGGGGAACCGGACGCCGCGGTGGGTTGGACTGCTGCCATAGGAGCGCACTATCAGAATATTAATAAAGAGTGAGTCTCCGGATGATGCCTGTAGGCATCATTTTTGTAAAGGTCCGCACGGTTCACTCTGCCTGGCGGAACTCCGGACGTCGTAATTTCACTACTTTAATGGCCTGGTCTTGTGCTTGTACCACTTCCACGATGCAATTACCCACTTTGACGGATATGGGCGCCTCGGGAATGTCCTGCAACACCTCCAGCAGGATGCCGTTCAGGGTCTTTGGCCCATCAAGCGGGAAGTTTAAACCCAGACGCTTGTTAATGTCACGTAATGCAGTGCTGCCCTCCAGCAGGCATTCGCCGTGCCCGTCCCAGCCAAAGCTGTCGGCGCGCGTGGCGCTGGGCGTGGAGGTGGTGAATTCGCCGATCATTTCCTCGATGATGTCGTCCAGCGTGACCAGGCCCTGCACCTCGCCGTACTCGTCGACCACGATGGCCAGGCGTTCCTTGTTCTCCTGGAAGTTCTGCAGGGCGGCGAAGGCCGGGGTGTCCTGCGGGATGAAGAAGGGCTCGGACAGCAGCTTGCGGAAGTGTTCGACCGTCAGCTCGTCCTGTTCGTTCAGCAGGGCGATGGCCTTGCGCACGTGCAGGATGCCGACAATCCGGTTGATCTCGCCGTCATAGACCGGCAGCTTGTTGTGGAAGCAGGTGGTGAGCTGGGATTTGATGTCCTCGACCGGCATGGCCAGGTCCAGCGCCTCGATGTGGGCGCGCGGGGTCATGATGTCTTCCACCGAGATGGTGTCGAGGTCGAACAGGTTGAGCAGGATGCTCTTGTGTTTTTTCGGGATGAAGCTGCCGTTTTCCAGCAGGACCGAGCGCAGCTCGTCCGGCGACAGCATGCCTTCCTGGACCTGGCCGGTCGGCTTGATGCGGAACAGGCGCAGCAGGGTATTGACGAACAGGTGCACGAACCACAGCAGCGGCTTCGACACCGAAAGCAGCGGGCGCAGCACGAAGGAAGCCGGCAGCACGATCTGGTCGGCATAGCGCGCGCCAACGATCTTGGGCGAAATCTCGGCCAGCACGATCAGGATGAACACCACGATCACGGTCGACAGCAGGATCACATGCTGCTCCAGCCCGAACTGGGTAATCGCGATGGCGGTGGCCAGGGCGATGGCCATGGCATTGAGCAGGGTGTTGGCGACCAGCACCAGCGACAGCAATTGTTCGGTGCGCTCCAGCAGCCACAGGGTGGCGATGGCGCGGCGGCTGCCGCGTTTGGCCTGGTGGCGCAGGCGGAAGCGATTGGCCGCCATCAGGGCGGTTTCGGCCATGGCGAAGAAGGCCGAGGCAAGAATCAGGAAGGCGAGGGCGGCAAATTGCGCCCACAAGGGAACGGTATCCAAGGTCGTGATGACGAGTCAGTAAGAGGGCGATTCTATCATGGCAACCCGGCAAGACAGCCGCCAGCGCTGTTGCCCGAAGCAGCCTATAATCTGCGGCCATGCGTGATGTGGATGCGATTCTGGCGCCGATGCGCCTGGCCATAGCCCCGCCGCCACGGCTGGCCGGGGTGGTGCGCTATTTCCATGTCGAACTGTACAGCCCTGGCGCGGTGCTGGTGCCAGCCTCGCCCTGTCCCATGCTGACCATCTTCATTCGCGGCGGCACACGCTTTGCCGATGCCGAAGGGCGGGAGCGGTTGCATGCCGCCCCCTTTGTTACAGGTCCCATGACGCAGCACACCCCGGCTGTGTGGGAACCTGGTACTACCTTTATCAGCGCCGTCATTGAAGCGGGCCAGTTCGGCCGCCTGTTCGACGTCCCTCTGGGCGAGCTGCGCGATGCCGTCGTGCCGCTGGCCGATGCCGCACCCGATTGGCGCGGCGCCGCTGCGCTGGAAGAACAGTTGCGCGGCAGCGGCGACAGTGCCGGCTGGGTTGCGCTGATGTGCGAGTGGCTGCTGCAACGGCTCTCCGCGCGCGAGGAGCGGCTGGCGCGCGCTCACCTGCCATTCATGTTGCCGCCGGCCTTGCTGGCACTGCCTACCGATGAAATAGCCAACCGCTTCGGCATCAGCGTGCGCCAGCTGGAACGGCGCGTGATGGCCAGCTACGGCCAGAGCATCCGCGACGGCCGCCGCATGATGCGCTATATCCGCGCCTTGTCGCACATGATTGCGGCGCCGCTGCGGCATGGCGGGTTTACTCGGCTGGCAGTCGATTGCGGCTACCACGACCAGGCGCACATGGTGCGCGACTTCGTGCAGTACACCGGCATGGCGCCCAAGGCACTGATGGAAGCCGCCGCCGATGCCGGCGGCGCGCTGCGCCTGCTGCGCTACGATGGCGCCTCGCGCGCCATCGTCACCCGCGAAGGCTAAGAGAACGCCGCGCGTGTCGCATCCATACAATATTTCCGGCGCACTCCCCGCTATCCTAGCGACGCTACTGAAAGGGGACCGGAATGGAACAGGAAGCTACCCTCGAGCGCGACGGTTACGTGCTTACTTCGCTCGATTCGCTGATGGAAACGGTGCGCACCAACAGTCTGTGGTACCTGAGCTTCGGCCTGGCCTGCTGTGCGGTGGAGATGATGGAAGCCGCGTCGGCGCGCTATGACATGGACCGTTTCGGCATGTGCCCGCGGCCTTCGCCGCGCCAGGCCGACCTGATGATCGTGGCCGGCACCCTGACCAACAAGATGGCGCGCGC
>JBCNOX010000527.1:0-4075 GCA_039593645.1 Pseudoduganella sp. | reverse complement strand
CGTTCGCCTTGTCGACCGAAGTCAGGCGCTTGCCGCGCTTTTGCGCGGCCTGGAACGCCACGTGGGCGATGCGGCGGATCTCGCCTTCCGCATAGCGCATGGTGTCGAAGCCTTCGCGCTGGCCCTTGAACGGGCCGTCCGGGCATTCGCGCACGCCGCGCGGCTGGCCGAAGTAGATGTCGCCGGTCAGCTCGCGCACGATCAGGATGTCCAGGCCCGACACCACTTCCGGCTTCAGCGTCGAAGCGCCGGCCAGTTCAGGGTACAGGATGGCCGGACGCAGGTTGCCGAACAGGCCGAGGTTCTTGCGCAGGCCGAGGATGGCCTGCTCCGGGCGCAGCGGACGGTCCAGGGTGTCGTACTTCCAGTCGCCGACGGCGCCGAACAGCACGGCGTCGGCGGCCTTGGCCAGCGCCAGGGTTTCTTCCGGCAGCGGATGGCCCTTGGCCTCATAGCCCGCGCCGCCGACCGGCGCGGTTTCCATTTCAAATTTCTCGTCGAGCGCGTTCAGGACCTTGACGGCCTGGCTGACGATTTCCGGGCCGATGCCATCGCCCGGCAGGATTGCGATTTTCATGATGCGATCTTCTGTTAGATAACGTTGGCCAACCAGGGCTGGCTTGCAAGACGGCGTTCTTCGAACGCTTTGATCTCGTCGGCATGGCGCAGGGTCAGGCCGATATCGTCGAGACCATTCATCAGGCAGTACTTGCGGAAGGCGTCGATCTCGAAGGGATAGGAGACGGAGCCATTGCTGGTGCCTACACGCTGCTGTTCAAGGTCCACCACCAGGCGGTAACCCGGGAAGGCCTTGACTTCGTTGAACAGATGATCGATCTGCGCTTCAGTGAGGACGACCGGCAGCAGGCCGTTCTTGAAGCAGTTGTTGAAGAAAATGTCCGCAAAGCTTGGCGCCAGGATGGCGCGGAAGCCGTACTGGTCGAGCGCCCACGGCGCGTGTTCGCGCGAAGAGCCGCAGCCGAAGTTCTTGCGGGTCAGGAGAATCGAAGCGCCCTGGTAGCGCGGCTGGTTCAGCACGAAGTCCGGATTCAGCGGACGCTTGCTGTTGTCCATGCCCGGCTCGCCGTGATCGAGGTAGCGCCATTCGTCAAACAGGTTGGGGCCGAAACCGGTACGGTGGATCGATTTCAGGAATTGTTTCGGAATGATCGCATCGGTATCGACGTTGGCGCGGTCAAGCGGTGCAACTAAGCCTTCATAGACTGTAAATTTTTCCATGATTCTCAACGGGTGGCGACGGCGGACCGTCGCGGTCCGCCGATCAGCGGTTATTTACTGCCGGCGCCTTCCATTTTCTGGCCGACTTTCTGGACATCCTTGCCGAAGCCTGCGACGGTATTGCAACCGGTCAGGGCGAAGGCGGCGATAGCGATGGCGATGGCAAATAGCTTTTTCATGATTTGGACTCTGGCAGGTTATGGTTAGCGGATGGATCGGACATCCACGAAATGGCCGGCGATACCGGCAGCCGCCGCCATGGCGGGAGACACCAGGTGGGTGCGTCCGCCCTGGCCTTGACGGCCTTCAAAATTGCGGTTGGAAGTCGAGGCGCAGCGCTCGCCCGGATCGAGGCGGTCGGCGTTCATGGCCAGGCACATCGAGCAGCCCGGTTCGCGCCATTCAAAGCCGGCAGCCTTGAAGATCGCGTCCAGGCCTTCGCGCTCGGCCTGCTCTTTCACCAGGCCGGAGCCCGGCACGACCATCGCCAGCTTGACGTTCGAAGCGCGCTGCTTGCCGCGCACCACGGCAGCGGCTGCGCGCAGGTCTTCGATGCGCGAGTTGGTGCAGGAACCGATGAATACCTTGTCGATGCGGATGTCTTCGATGCGCGTGTTCGGCGTCAGGTCCATGTACACCAGGGCTTTTTCCATGGCGTCGCGCTTGACCGGGTCTTTTTCCTGGTCCGGATCGGGTACCCGGCCGTCAATCGAGGTCACCTGCTCGGGCGAAGTGCCCCAGGTGACTTGCGGCAGGATCTGCGCCGCGTCCAGCGTGACGACGAAGTCGAACTTCGCACCTGGATCGGAATGCAGGGTGCGCCAATAGGACACGGCCTGCTCCCATTGCGGGCCCACCGGCGAATACGGGCGGCCCTTGACGTAGTTGATGGTGGTGTCGTCCACGGCGATCATGCCGGCGCGGGCGCCCGCTTCGATCGCCATATTACAGACCGTCATGCGGCCTTCCATCGACAGCGAGCGGATCGCCGAGCCGGCGAATTCGATCGCGTAGCCGGTGCCGCCTGCGGTGCCGATCTTGCCGATCACGGCCAGCACGATGTCCTTGGCGGTCACGCCGGCCGGCAGCACGCCGTCCACCTGCACCAGCATTGCCTTGGACTTCTTGGCCAGCAGGGTCTGGGTCGCCAGCACGTGCTCCACTTCCGAGGTGCCGATGCCGTGTGCCAGCGCACCGAACGCGCCGTGGGTAGAAGTATGCGAGTCGCCGCACACCACGGTCATGCCCGGCAGGGTCGCGCCCTGCTCCGGGCCGATCACGTGCACGATGCCCTGGCGCTTGTCGTTCATATTGAAGTAGGTCATGCCGACCGACTTGGTGTTCTTGTCCAGGGTTTCCACCTGCAGGCGCGAGACCGGATCTTCGATGCCGTGCGTACGGTCCGTGGTCGGAACGTTATGGTCGGCCACGGCCAGGTTGGCCGACAGGCGCCATGGCTGGCGGCCGGCGCTGCGCAGGCCGTCGAATGCCTGCGGGCTGGTCACTTCGTGAACCAGGTGGCGGTCGATGTACAGGAGGGCGGTGCCGTCTTCCTCAGTGCGTACTACGTGGGATTCCCAGAGTTTGTCGTAAAGCGTTTTCATGGTGCTGCCTGATTAGGTGATCCGTTTGATTATGCCATATTTTGTGCAATGCAAAACCTAGCCGTTTTCCGCCTCGTGAGCAATTTCGCGTAGTTTTTGAGCGATGGCGCCAAATAAAAAAAGCCTGCAGCCCCTTTGTGGGAGGCTGCAGGCTGGTGTTTTCCGTCTTCTTTGGAGGAAGCTTTACGCCGCCATCCTTACACTTCCCCTGCAACCGTCCATCAGGAACGATAGGCCAACCACTAGGACCAGGTCGCCCTCGGCGGAACGTGCGGTGCCGGTAATGCCTTCCACCGACAGCGCGGTCATTGGTTTGATCACCAGGTCGGCGGTGCCATCCACGGCGGCAACGGCCAGGATGTATGGCTGCGGCGAGTTGATGACGATGCCCACGCGCTCCGAGCATGGCTCGTAGCCCAGCGCATCGGCCAGCGAACGCACCGGCAGCGGACGGCCCTGGTCCTTGAGGACCGGCGCGCCGCCCACTTCCATGAACACTTCCGGCAGTTCGACCACGCGCTCGACCACCGCCATCGGCAGCGCCAGCAGCGCGCCGGAGGTGGACACCAGCATGGTCGGCACGATCGACAGCTCGATCGGCAGGCGGATGGCGAACTTGGTGCCTTTGCCCAGTTGCGATTCGATGTGGATCGCGCCGCGGTTCTTTTCCACGGCGGTCTTCACCACATCCATGCCGACGCCGCGGCCGGAAACGGACGATGCCACTTCCTTGGTCGAGAAGCCCGGCAGGAACACCAGCTGGTAGGACTCGTCGTCCGACAGGTTGGCGCTGGGCGAAATCAGGCCCTTCTCCGCTGCCTTGCGGCGCAGAGCGACCGGGTCCATGCCCTTGCCGTCGTCCTGCAGCACGATCATCACGGAGTTGGCCTCCTGCCATGCCTTCAGCGAGATATAGGCGCGCGGCGGCTTGCCCTTGGCCAGGCGCTCGTCCGGCGCCTCGACGCCGTGGTCGAGTGCATTGCGCAGCATGTGCACCAGCGGGTCGTACAGGCTGTCCACCACCACGCGGTCGACTTCCGTTTCCGCGCCCTCGATGGTCAGCTCGACTTCCTTGCCCAGGTCTTTCGCCAGTTCGCGCACCAGGCGCGGGAACTTCTGGAACAGGCGGCCGACCGGCTGCATGCGGGTGGCCAGGGTGGCGCGCTGCAGTTCGGTGGAGTAGCGCGAAGCGCGTTCCAGGGTTTCGGTCAGGGCCGACATCAGCGTCGCCG
>JBCNOX010000526.1:0-4086 GCA_039593645.1 Pseudoduganella sp. | reverse complement strand
GCGGATTGAATGACGGCCAGGGGGGTGGCCTGGCCGATCATCGTGTTTCCCATTGCGACACCAATGCGTTTGATGCCGAAGTCGAAGCCTAAAACAGTTTCCGGACTATGCATGACCCGCTTCAGAGTTAAGCATCAGGGGGTCGAAGCCCAGCAGCTTGATGGCGGCCTGGTAGCGGTCCTCGATCGGCACATCGAACACGATGCGCGGATCGGCAGCCACGGTCAGCCAGCCATTGCGTGCCAGTTCGTCTTCCAGCTGGCCGGGGCTCCAGCCGGCGTAGCCGATCGACACCATCATGCGTTCCGGCCCCTGGCCACGGGCCACGGCTTCCAGCACGTCGATCGAGGTGGTGAAGGCGACGTCATTGGTCACCGTCAGCGAAGACGAATAGTGCGCGCCCGGAGTATGCAGCACGAAACCGCGGTCGTCCTGCACCGGGCCGCCGAACATGATCGGCTCCGATTCCAGGTGGCGCTCGGCGGCGGACGACACTTCAAGGTCGATCCGGTCGAACAGCACTTCCATGGTCATATCGGTAGGTTTGTTGATCACGACGCCCAGTACGCCGTTCTCGTTGTGTTCGCATACATACACGACCGTGCCGCCAAAGATCGGGTCTTGCATGGATGGCATGGCAATCAGGAAATGATTTGCCAGGTTGAGCGCAGGGGCAGTCATAGGCGCCTTTAGCTCCTTCAGTTCACTAGTTTCCGGTAACAATCCCGGCACAGGCATGCTTCTGGTCAATTTGACTTTTTTCATGATTGCTCTCTATGCAGGACTGTTAAGAGTTCTTTACTGTAATATCCGCGCTGCAACTGTCGGATATACCCACAGTTTACTATGAATTGCTGATCCAGCCATGAAAAACGCCCTCGTCTGGTTGCGCCGCGACTTGCGCCTGTTCGATCATGCCGCCATGCATCACGCGCTGGCCTCGGCAGGGACAGTGTACTTTGCCTTTATTTTCGACCGCGCCATCCTGGATTCGCTGCCGGCAGCGGACCGGCGGGTCGAGTTCATCCACGATACCCTGGCGACGCTTGCTGCCGAGCTGGAAGCTGCGGGCGGCCACCTGATCGTGCGGCACGACCTTGCCGAAACGGCAATTCCAGCACTGGCTGCCGAGCTCGATGCGGATGCCGTGTTCGCCAACCACGACTATGAACCGGCGGCCATCGCACGCGATGCGGCGGTAGCCCGCAGCCTGCGCGCTGCCGGCCGTGAGTTGCGCACTTTCAAGGACCAGGTGGTGTTTGAGCGCGATGAGGTGCTGACACAGTCCGGCCAGCCGTTTTCTGTATTTACGCCCTACAAGAATGCCTGGCTGCGCAAGCTGGAGGCCGATCCTTCGGTACTGGCGCCTTGGACCGTGGAGCCGGGCCGCTTCGCGCCCGGCCACAGCACGCTGCCCTCGCTGGCCGATCTCGGCTTCGAGCGCACCAACCTGCACGAACTGGGCATCGGCAACGGTCCCCAGCTATTCGACGACTTCCTTGGCCGGATTGCCGATTACGGCGTGGCACGCGATTATCCGGCCATCAAGGGGCCGTCCTACCTGTCGATGCACCTGCGCTTTGGCACCGTGTCGATCCGCCACCTGGTGCGCACCGTGATGACGATGTCGGCGCGCGGCGCTGCTGGCGACGGCGGCGCGGTGTGGCTGTCCGAACTGATCTGGCGCGAGTTCTACATGCAGATCCTGTACCACAATCCGCATGTGGTGGAAGGCGCGTTCAAGCCGGCGTACGACAGGATCGAGTGGGAAACCGGCCCCGAAGCGGACGAGCTGTTTGCCGCCTGGTGCGAAGGGCGCACCGGCTACCCGCTGGTGGATGCGGCCATGCTGCAGATTAACCGCACCGGCTATATGCACAACCGCCTGCGCATGGTGGTGGCGTCGTTCCTGTGCAAGGACCTGGGCATCGACTGGCGCCGCGGCGAAGCTTATTTCGCGCTGCACCTGAACGACTTCGACCTGGCCGCCAACAACGGCGGCTGGCAATGGGCCTCGTCATCCGGCTGCGACGCGCAGCCCTACTTCCGCATCTTCAATCCTGTCACGCAGTCGCAGAAGTTCGATCCGGAGGGGAAATTCATCAAGCGCTACCTGCCGCAGCTGGCCGGCCTGTCGGCGAAAGAAATCCACCTGCCGCGCAATCCGATCGTCGACCACGACCAGGCGCGCAAGCGCACGCTCGAGCGCTACGAAGTCGTCAAGAAGTAGGCGACACAGCCCAGTATCTCTCTGCGCACTCCGGCGCGGCAGAAAACTTGAGCTGTCGCATGCGATCGGATGAAAAAAGGGCAGGCGCTGTGGCCTGCCCTGTGGTCTCGCGCCGCGCGCCTTATGCCCGCTGCGGCAGCAGGCCGGCAATCGCGCCGAGCAGGATGTCTTCCTGGAACGGCTTGCCGAAGTAGGCATTCACGCCCAGCTGCAGCGCGTAGTTGCGGTGCTTGTCCGCCGAACGCGAGGTGATCATGATGATCGGGATCTCCTTGGTGCGTTCGTCGCCGCGCACGTTGCGGGTCAGGTCGAAGCCGTCCATGCGCGGCATCTCGATGTCGACCAGCATCAGTTCCGGCAAGCGGTCCTGCAGCTGCTCCAGCGCATCCACGCCGTCCTTGGCCAGCATCACGTGATAGCCTTCGCGCTCCAGCAGGCGCTGGGTCACCTTGCGCACCGTGAGCGAATCGTCCACCACCATGACGGTGCCATGGGCGCGGGTCGGCTCCACAGGTTCGGCGCTGCCGCCGGCCGGCGCCGGCGCCGGGGTCGCAGAGGTGCGCGGCGCCAGTTCCGGATGCTGGGCCACGTGCAGCTGCAGCGCCACCGGATTCAGGATCAGCACGATTTCGCCCGAACCGAGGACGGTTGCGCCCGCGATGCCAGGCATGCGCGACAGTTGCGGGCCGATGTTCTTGATAACCACCTCGCGGTTGCCGAGGATCTCGTCGACGTGCAGCGCCACGCGGTCGGTACCGTTACGCAGCATCATCACCGGCGAAGAACGCTGCAGCAGCGGACGCGCTTCGCCGTCGCCCAGCAGGGTAGCCAGGTAGCGCAGCGGCACGTGCTGGCCATGGTGCACCACGGCGCCCTTGGCGGTTGCTTCGGCCAGTGCACCTTCCTTCAGCTGCAGCACCTGCTCCACCATCAGCGCCGGCACCGCGTGGGTGCGGCCACCGGCGGAGATCAGCACCACCTGGGTCACGGCCAGCGTCAGCGGCAGGCGAATGGTGAAGCGGGTGCCCTTGCCTGGCTCGGTGAAGGTTTCCACGCGGCCGCCCAGGGCTTGCGCCTCGGACAGCACGATGTCCATGCCGACGCCGCGGCCGGCCAGTTCGGTCAGCGTATCGGCGGTGGAGAAGCCCGGCTGGAAGATCAGGTTGGCCGCTTCGGTATCGCTGATCACCTGGTCTTCAGCCAGCAGGCCGAGGCTGCGCGCCTTGGCGCGAATGCGTTCCAGGTCCAGGCCGGCGCCGTCGTCGCTGAACTCCAGCACCACTTCGTTACCCTGCTGGCTGACCTGCACCAGCAGTTCGCCGGTTTCGCCCTTGCCGTGTTCAACCCGGCGCTCGCGCGGCTCGATGCCGTGCACGATGGCGTTACGCAGCAAGTGTTCAAACGGCGCGGCCATGCGTTCGAGAACGCTGCGGTCCATTTCAACGCCGCCGCCGCGGATGTCCAGGTTGACGCGCTTGTCGGTTTCCTTCGCACCCTGGCGGGCCACGCGGAACAGACGTTCGGAGACGCTGTTGAACGGCACCATGCGCACGCGCATCAGGTCCCGCTGCAGGTCACGCGTCATGCGCGCTTGCTGCGTCAAGTCGCCGGTGGCGCCGTCGATGGAACGGATCAGGCCTTCGTGGAAGGAGGCCACGTCGTTCACCGATTCGGCCATCATGCGGGTCAGTTCCTGCAGGCGGGTGAAGCGGTCGAACTCCAGCGGGTCGAATTCGCGTTCGCCGGCAATCGACATACGCGAGGCGATCTGCGATTCCGCTTGCATCTCGACTTCGCGCAGCTGGCGGCGCAGGCGGTTCAAGTTTTCCTGGAAGTCCGATACCGAGGTACGCAGC
>JBCNOX010000525.1:0-4089 GCA_039593645.1 Pseudoduganella sp. | reverse complement strand
CGCGGCCCAAGGCAGCGATCGAAGTACGTGCCGCGCCGGCCGAATCGGCTGCCACAGCGCCAACCGCTTATTACATGCCCGGCGCAATCGACGGCTCGCGGCCCGGCGTGTTCTACGCCAACATGCGCTCACTGAAAGATACCCCGAAGTTCGGCATGCGCAGCACGGTGTTCCATGAGGTGATGCCGGGCCACCATTTCCAGATATCGCTGGCGCAGGAGATGAAGGGCGTGCCGTTTTTCCGCCGCGTGATCAGTTTTTCGGCATACCAGGAAGGCTGGGGTCTATATGCGGAGCGGCTGGCATCCGAAATGGGCTTGACGCCCGATCCGCTGGACCAACTGGGGCGCCTGCGTGACGACATGATGCGCGCCGCGCGGCTGGTGGTCGACACTGGCATTCACTACAAACGCTGGACGCGCGAGGAAGCCATCGAGTACATGATGGAGAACACCGGCATGGCCGAGCAGGAAGCAACGGCCGAAGTTGAGCGCTACATCGTTTCGCCGGGCCAGGCGCTGGCCTACAAGGTGGGCATGCTGTCGATCCTCGGCTTGCGCGAGAAGGCGCGCAGCGAGTTGGGCGACAAGTTCGACCTCAAGGCATTCCACCATGAAGTGCTGAGCCACGGCGCGTTGCCGATGACAGTGCTGGAGCGAGTGGTGGACGACTGGATCGCCGCCCACCACAAATGAAAGTCGGGGTCAGCTCCGGCAATCGGACACGAGCTCAGCCGCTAGCGGCTGAGCCCGTGTCCGATTGCCGGAGCTGACCCCGACTTTAATTACAGAAGGTGCTTGCCGAGCGCTTCCAGGCGCTCGAAGTAGGCGGTCATGTCCAGCTCTTTACGGGCCACGCCGCTGCGCATTGCTGCTTGTGCGATCTTAGGCGTGACGGTTGGCAGCAGGCGGTCGTCCAGCAGGCCAGGCACCACGTAGTCTTTGCCGAAGCGGACGTCGCTGCGCGCCAGGCCGGCCAGGGCGGTCACGCAAGCGCGCTTCATTTCCTGGTTGATGGTGGTGGCGCCGGTGTCCAGCGCGGCGCGGAACAGGTATGGGAAGCACAGCGCGTTGTTGATCTGGTTCGGGTAGTCGGAGCGGCCGGTGGCGATGATCGCGTCCGGCGCCACTTCGCGTACCAGTTCAGGGCGCAGTTCCGGTTCAGGATTGGCCAAGGTGAACACGATCGGCTGCTTCTTCATGCGCTGCACGTCGGTTTGCGACAGTACGCCAGGGCCGGATACGCCGAGGAAGACGTCGGCGCCTTCCATCACTTCGGACAGGGTGGTGGCGCTGGTGTCCTGCGCCCAGTCGGCTTTTTCACCGGTCAGGTTGCGCGCTTTGGTCAGCACGCCCTTGGAGTCGCATACGAAGATGTTTTCACGGCGCGCGCCGATATCCACCAGCAGTTCCAGGCAGGCGATGGCCGCGGCGCCGGCGCCGGAGCAGACGATCTTCACGTCGGAGATGTCGCGGCCGGTCATTTCAACGGCGTTCAGCATGCCGGCGCCTACCACGATGGCAGTGCCGTGCTGGTCGTCGTGGAATACCGGTATGCTCAGGCGTTCACGCAGCTTGCGCTCGATGTAGAAGCACTCAGGCGCCTTGATGTCTTCCAGGTTGATGCCGCCGAAAGTAGGGTGCATGGCCGCGATGATGTCGACCAGCTTGTCCGGATCGGTTTCGTCCAGTTCGATGTCGAAGGAATCGATGCCTGCGAATTTCTTGAACAGGATGGACTTGCCTTCCATGACCGGCTTGCCGGCCAGTGCGCCGATATTGCCCAGGCCCAGCACCGCAGTGCCGTTGGTGATGACTGCCACCAGGTTGCCCTTGGCCGTGTATTCGTAGGCCAGTGCCGGATCGCGCGCGATTTCCACGCAAGGCGCCGCTACGCCTGGCGAATAGGCCAGGGCCAGGTCGTCCTGGCTGGCAACGCTCTTGGTCACCGCAATGGCCACTTTGCCCGGCGTGCCGGCCTTGTGGTATTCCAGTGCCTTTTGTTCAAGACTGCTCATTCTGTGCTTCTCCTTTGTTTCTGCGAAAAACGCCCGCTACAGGCCGGTCCGGCCTGTGCGGGCGTATGCTGCAGGGCGCTACGCGGGCGCCCGGCTTGATGTTTGATTAAGGGTACAGGCCACGAACTTCGCGGGCAGCCAGCACGCGGGTGCATGCCAGGATGAAGGTTGCGGTGCGCAGCGAAACCTTCTTCTCTTGCGACACTTCCCACACGGAGTTGAATGCGTCCTGCATGATGCGGGTCAGGCGTGCATTGATTTCTTCCTCGCTCCAGAAGAAGGAGGAGAAGTCCTGCACCCATTCGAAGTAGGACACGGTCACGCCGCCGGCGTTGCACAGCACGTCCGGAACGATCAGGATGTCTTTTTCGTTCAGGATGTCGTCCGCTTCAGGCGTGGTCGGGCCGTTGGCGCCTTCCAGGATGATCTTGGTGCGGATCTGGCCGGCGTTCTTGGCGGTGATCTGCTGTTCCAGTGCTGCAGGAACCAGGATGTCGGACTCGATACCCCAGAAGGAATCGCGGTCCTGGGTCGCTTCTGCGCCCGGGAAGCCAGCAACGCCGCCGGTTTCGGCTACGTGCTTGTGCAGCTGTGCCACGTCCAGGCCGCCCTGGTGCACTACGGTGCCGGTGTGATCCTGCACAGCGATGATCTTCGAGCCAGCTTCTGCGAACATGTTGGCAGCGATGCCGCCCACGTTGCCGAAGCCCTGGATTGCAATGCGTGCGCCCTGGATTGCCACGCCGCGCTTGGCAGCCGCTTCACGGCCGGTCACGAACACGCCGCGGCCGGTTGCTTCACGACGGCCCAGCGAGCCGCCCATCGAGATTGGCTTGCCGGTGACAACGCCGGTCGACAGGTTACCTTCGATCATGGCGTAGGAGTCCATCATCCATGCCATCACCTGTTCGTTGGTGTTGACGTCCGGTGCCGGGATATCCTTGGTTGGGCCGATGATCAGGCTGATCTCGCTGGTGTAGCGGCGGGTCAGGCGCTGCAGTTCACCTTTGGACAGGGTCTTTGGATCGACACGGATACCACCTTTTGCGCCACCGTATGGCACGTTGACGGCGGCGTTTTTCACCGTCATCCATGCCGAAAGAGCCATCACTTCCGACAGGGTGACATCCTGGTGGAAGCGTACGCCGCCCTTGCCTGGGCCGCGGGACATATTGTGTTGAACGCGATAGCCTTCGTAGTGGGCGATCGTGCCGTCGTCACGTTCGATTGGAACGTCGACAACGAGGATGCGCTTTGGACGCTTCAGGGTTTCTACCCAGCGGGACAGGCCGCCCAGGTGAGGGGTGACGCGATCGATTTGTTTCAGGTACTGGCCCCAAGGACCGAGATCTTCAGCGTTGAGGTAAGACGGCAATGCGTGGTTGGTCATTGTGTGACTCGCTCAGGTTGTTCGGTAACGCGGCGAATCTTATTCCTGCGCAATTGCCGAAGCCAATGCCGAGTGCGCATCCGGTTATGCAAAATTTGCATAACCTGTCGAAATGGCATGCTTCTGAACTAAAACTACAAACCGGTGAACCGGTGTCAGACCCTGTGGGTCTGACACCGGTTTACCGGTTTTAGCGGTCCGAAGCCGGCACCCGCCGCTTCGCCGAAGCCGGCTTCTGCTTCTCCGCCAAATGCTCCCACAGCCGCGCCACAATTGCCTTCCCAGGCCGCGTCGTGCTTGGCCGTTCGCGATAAAGCCGAATCTCCATCTCGATTTCCCACTCCGCACGCCCGCCATCGGCGCGCGCCAGCAGTTTCTGTTTCACCTCGCGCGTCACCGCCGATTCGGGCAGGAAGGCAATCCCGCGCCCCTCCAGCGCCATCATCTTCAAGCCCTCCGCCATATCGGTTTCGTAGTGCGTCTCAAGATGCAAAGCCTGCTTCGCATCCGACATGATCAGGTCAACCATGCGGCCCAGATAGGCATTGGTGGTGTAGGAAAGGAAGGGCAGAGGTGAAGTCTTCCGTCCCGGCAGCACGAATTCCGGCTGCTTCGCCTTGTCGCAGCGCGCGTAAGCGCGCAAAGCCTCGCGCCCCAGCACCAGCATGTCGTAGCGCCCCGG
>JBCNOX010000524.1:0-4109 GCA_039593645.1 Pseudoduganella sp. | reverse complement strand
GCCAAGCTGTTTTCCAAGGGCGACGACGCGATCCTGAAAAAGATCGGCGAGGAAGCCACCGAGACCGTGATGGCGGCAAAAGATGCCCGCGTCAGCGGCGATGCATCGAAAGTGCTGTACGAATGCGCCGACCTGTGGTTCCATTCGCTGGTGCTGCTGGCGCAATTCAATTTGTCGCCGCAGCAGGTACTTGATGAGCTGGCGCGCCGTGAAGGCTTGTCCGGCCTGGAAGAAAAAGCATCCCGTAAGGAATAACTGTGGAAAATTGCCTGTTCTGCAAGATTGCAGCGAAACAGATCCCGTCGACCGTGGTGCACGAAGACGACGACTTGATGGTGTTTAAGGACATCCACCCGGCCGCGCCGGTACACTTGCTGATCATCCCGAAACAGCACCTGTCCACCCTGTCTGATTGCAAGCCGGAGCACGCGCCCCTGCTGGGCAAGATGCTGGCGCTGGTGCCGCAACTGGCTGAGCAGCATGATATTGCCGTCGCATACGAGGCGGATGGCACGCCGACCCGCGGCTACAAGACCCTGATCAACAGCGGTCCGGATGGCGGCCAGGAGGTGTACCACCTGCATATGCACCTGTACGGCGGCCCGCGTCCATGGCGCGGCATGCGGACTTGAGATTATGACAAGCACATGACAGGGGCGCTTCGCGTATACTGTCCAAACGAATGATTTTTTTAGGGGTTTTGTAATGGGTTCTATGAGCATTTGGCACTGGCTGATCGTCCTGGTGGTTGTCATGCTGGTATTCGGCACCAAGAAACTGGGCAATATCGGCTCGGACCTGGGCAAGGCTGTCAAGGGCTTCAAGGATGGCGTCAAGGGTTCGGACGAGGAAGAGAAGCCGGCGCAGCCAGCTCCTCCACCAGCCAAGGTGACCGACAAAGGCACCATCGAAGTCGAAGCCAAGGAAAAGAACAAGCAGTAATCGGCAATGATCGACCTCGGTCTCACCAAAATCGCCGTCATCGGGGTAGTGGCCCTGGTCGTCATCGGTCCTGAAAAGCTGCCCAAGGTGGCGCGCATGGCCGGGACGCTGTACGGCCGCGCCCAGCGTTACCTGAACGACGTCAAATCCGAAGTGTCCCGTGAAATGGAGCTGGACGAGCTGAAGAACCTGCGCAAGCAGGCCGAGGAAGCCGCCAGCACGTTCAAGGACGAGATGGAAAATTCCATCGGCAAGGACATGGCGGAAGTGGAGGCAGCGCTGCGCGACCAGCCAACGACGACCCCGTCGCTCGACCTGTACACGCCGACCAGCGAAGACATGGCCCGCAAGGCCAAGGATTTCCGCCGCAAGCGCGTGGTGCGCAGCTCGGCCGTGCCGCTATGGTACAAGCAGCAGGCCGGCGTTCGCACCCACGTCATCTCCGGCGCGGCGCGCATGAAGCGCCACCGCCCCGGCAGCCGCAAGAACGCATCGTTTTTCTAAATGAGTCAACAAGAACCCGTCGAAGAGACCTTCATCAGCCATCTGGTTGAGCTGCGCGATCGCCTGGTCAAGGCCAGCATCGGCATCGTGGTAATGACGGCGCTGCTCGGCTTCGGCATCGGCCCGTCCAGGATCTATGACCTGATCGCCGCGCCGATGATTGCCGCCATGCCGGTGGGCTCGAAAATGATCGCCACCAGTGTGATCTCGCCCTTCCTGGTGCCAATGAAGGTGACGCTGCTGTTCGGCTTCATCCTGTCGCTGCCCTGGGTGCTGTACCAGATGTGGGCTTTCGTGGCGCCTGGCCTGTACACCCACGAGAAGCGCCTGGTGGCGCCGCTGGTGATTGCCTCCTCCTCGCTGTTCATGGCGGGCGTGGCGTTCTGCTATTTCCTGGTGTTCGGCAAGGTGTTCGCATTCATCAACCAGGTGTCGCCATCGTCGATTGCGGTGATGCCCGATATCGAGAACTACCTCGACTTCGTCATGTCGATGTGCCTGGCTTTCGGCTGCGCGTTTGAAGTGCCGGTGGTGGTGGTGGTGCTGGTGCGCATGGGCCTGGTGTCCGTGGCCAAGCTGAAGGAATGGCGCGGGTATGTAATCGTGGCTGCCTTCGTGATCGCGGCCATCGTGACCCCGCCGGATGTGGTCAGCCAGTTCTCGCTGGCTATCCCGATGTGGCTGCTGTTTGAGATTGGCGTGATCGTATCGCCGATGTTCGTCAAGGCGACCACCGCTCCGGAAGATAAAGCTGACTAGAGGAACAGTTTGGTCATGGTGATCGTTTGCATGATCACTATGACCGCTCCCATCGCATAGATTGGGCGCAGCTTTTCGGCCAGCTTTTCCTCCAGTTTTTCCTCCAGTTTTTCCTCCAGCTTGGCCAGGAGCCGTGCCTCCAGGCGAGCTTCCATCTCTTCAAGCATTGCGCTTAGCTCAGCGCGATGAATAATCAAATCCGCATCGGTCGCCACTGGCTGGCTGAGTGCGAGCGTAAGCGCCGCCGCATGCGCTGCCGCATGTTCGCCTGGCAGCCCCGAGTCAGTGAGGATCTTGACGTATTGATTACGGTCGAACTTGATAGGCATGGTCATGACCACTCCTTAAGTACATGCTAGCAGGGATGCGGGGGCACGTGCGCCTGCGCAGCCGCCTTTTTGCACCAGAGTTCGCTTGTGGCACATGGGACAGGCGGGCGCGCATGGGGCCATGCTAGCCCGCCAGTGAGGGAAGCCCTTGAGCGCGCTCAAGGGCGTAAGGATTACTGCATCAGCTCTTTGATCACGCGCACAGGTGCGCTGCCGTAGCTCAGGAAGTCTTCGTGGAAGTCTTTCAGCGAGAACTTGCTGCCCAGCGCGGCGCGGCGCTGTTCGCGCAGTTCCATGATCTCCGAGTAGCCGGAGAAGTAGCTGGTGAGCTGCACGGAGGTCAGCTGCGCACGGCGCCATTTCTCTTTCGCTTCGGCGGCCGTCTGGAAGGCCTGGCGCGTCAGCAGGTCGATCGCTTCCTCTTCCGTCATGCCCTTCACGTGCACGCTGTAATCGAGGATGGTGTTGGTCACGCTGCGCAGGTTCCACTTCGAGTACATCAGCCACATCTCAGGCTCGTTGTTGCCGTAGCCCGATTCGAGCATCATGCGCTCGCTGTAGACCGCCCAGCCTTCCACCATGGCGCCATTGCCGAAGATCGACTTCACGATCGACGGCGACTTGTTGGCGTACACCAGTTGCGCATAGTGGCCGGGAATCGCTTCGTGCATGTTCAGGATCTGCAGGATCCAGTGGTTGTACTCGCGCAGCGTGGACTCGGCCTGCTCCGGCGTGGCATCGTCCAGCGGCGTCACGTTGTAGTAGGTGCGGTCCTGCGGGCGGTAAGGACCCGGCGCTTCAATGCTGGCGCCCGCCACGCCGCGCTGGTAGGCAGGCGTCTCGCGCACCACCAGCGGCTTGTTCGGGTCCAGCGTCAGCAGGTCGTTCTTCACCACCCAATCCTGCAGCACAGGGATCTGGCGCCGGATCTCAGGGAAGAATTCCTCGCGCGGCACATGGTTGGACGATAGTTTGTCGATCATCATGCCGATCTTGGCGAAGCGGTCGGATGGCTTGGACTTGTCGGCCAGGTACTTTGGCCACAGGTCGTCCGAAATACGGTCCATGTTCGACAGCAGCTGCTCGCGGGCGGCCAGCGCTTTCTGGTAAGTCTGCTCGGCATTGCTGCCGGACTGGATGTCGTAGCCGAACTTCGCTTCGTACATCTCCTTACCAATGCGGAAGGAGCGCGCACCGCTGACGGCCAGCGACTTATCCAGCTCGCCGAGCCAGGCGGCATATGCCTCCACGGCCACCTTGGCTGCGGCGATACGCTGCGAGTACAGGTTCTTCTCGTTGGCATTGAGGATGGAATCCTGCGCCTGCTTGTCCAGGTCGGACAGGACTGCCAGCACGCCAGGCGCCTGGTCGATGGCCAACTTCACGTGCTCGCGCGTCGGGTTCTTGATATTGTTGCGCGCCGCTTCGTAATAAGCCGGCACGCCGCTGATGCGGCGCAGCAGGGTACGCAGGCGCTGCGGCTTGGCTGCATACTCGGTGTTCAGCACGAAGTCGATCGGGCTGGCGATGTTGTAGAGCGCCGGATTCCATTCCCACTCGCGGAAGGTGGTCAGG
>JBCNOX010000523.1:0-4114 GCA_039593645.1 Pseudoduganella sp. | reverse complement strand
CCCCAGTAGAACAGGGTGGACAGGACGAACATGGTGCTCATCCACAGGATGGCCGACTGGCTCGACAGCATGTACTTGAGGAAGAAACGCTTGTCGGCCGCCAGCAGGTCGCCGCCGTACAGGCTGACCGCCCATAGCGCCAGCGCAAAGGTCAGCGGCATCAGCCAGCGCAGCGGTTTCCAGTACCAGCCCAGCGCGGCAAAGGCCGGGGCCGACGCCAGCAGGATGGCCTTCTCGTAGACGTCCATATAGGCGCCGAAGCGGTTGAAGGCGTACAGCGCGCCCGCGCAAAGTGCCAGGGCAAACAGCCAGTCAAGCGCGTTCAGGCGCTTGAAATAGCCGGGTTGCTGGGTATAGGTTTGTGTAGCTTCCATTTGCGATTCTCCAAAACTTGGCAACAGCTTACGCCGATTGCGGAAGTTTTTCCTTGAGTTCTTCAAATTCCTTCTCGAAATCCAGCGTCTTGCGCTGGGTGCTCATGGCCATCAGGGCCTCGGCACCAGCTTCGCCATCCTTGATCCAGACCCAGACGCGGCGCTCGCGGATATAGAACATCGCGAACACGCCCAGCACCAGCAGCAGGCAGCCGATGTACACCACCGTCTTGCCCGGCGAACGGGTCACCTGGAACACCGAAGCCTTCACCTGGGTGAATTCGTCGAGCTGCAGGTAGACCGGCGCGCCGTAGAAGAAGCTGTCCGACAAGGCATTGGTGGCCAGTTGCAGGAAGCGGCCATGGGCCTCATCCATCGCGGCGGCTGGTTTGCCGTCCTGGGCGCGGGCGGCTTGCCACAGTTCCCACATCGAGCCATTCAGGATCTTCAGGAAGATCTCGGCAGCCTTGGTCTGTTCTGCCTGCGGCACCTTCTCCAGGAAGCGGCTGATGGCGAAGAAACCGGCCCCGTTAGCGTCGCCGGCAAAGATTTCCAGGCCTTTCAGTGCCGAGGCCTCAAGCTGCCCGCGCAGGGCATCGCCGGCCTTCGATTGCGGCATGGCCTTCGCCGCATAATTCGTGGCGGCTTTCTGGCGCAGCGCAGGATCCTGCAGGGCGGCGCGCAGGCGCATCCACTCGCGCACGCTGTGTTCGTCGTCGGCCGGGATGCGCAGGTAGCTGAACGGGTCGGAAGGATTGGCGCGCACGCCGGCCAGGAAGACGGTGTCGCCTTCGATGGTCACCGGCTGCATATAGTTCTGGTATTCGCGGGCCTGGCCGGTCTTGTCGCGCAGCTTGTACTGCACCGAGGGGCCGACGTTCTTCAGGTCTTTGTTGTGGGCGGTCTTGGCGGCCGAGCCGAGCTGCTTGTCGAGGCTGCGCGAGAAGGACTCGTTCAGGTTCTCGCCCTTGGTGACGGCGCGCGCATCCTGGCCGCTGATGTTTTCCACGTTGAAGGGGCGGAAGTCGCTCCACTCCACGGTGTATTCGTCGTTCAGCCTGGTAGTGCCATTGACTTCGCCATTCAGGGCGAAAGTGGTGGTATCGGTCCCCTTCATCGGGTGGCCGAGCAGCTTCAGCTTGCTGCCGCCATCTTCGAACGACGACTGGTAGATCGCGACGCCTTCAAAGATCAGCGGCTTGTTCACCTCGACCACGGCATCGACGGTCTTGCCGGTATCGTTCGAGCGCACCGTCACGTGGCTGGCAAACAGCTTCGGCATACCGGTGCTGTAGAAGTCGATATCGAATTTCTTGAGCTGGATGGTGAACGGCAGTTCCTGGATCAGTACGCCATCCGGGCGCGACAGGATGGCGGTATTGCCTGCCGAGCCTTCCGGCAGCGCGATATTGCCGCGGTAGGTCGGGTTGTGCACGCCAAGTCGATGCTGGGCCGGGATATCGGCAATCAAGCCGGTGCCGCCAAAAGCGGTCTTGCCCAGCACCCATTGCTGGAAGCGGATCGGCAGGTCGGAGTCGAGCATGCCGCCGATCAGGATGATGACGATGGAGCTATGGGCGAAGATGTAGCCGAACTTGTTGCCGGCGCCGCGCTTGGCCGAGACCAGGATGGCGCCGTCCTTTTCAATGACCTTGGTGCCATAGCCCGCATGGCCCAGGCGCTGGGCAGTCTGGCCGGCGAGCTGCCCGCGCGACAGCGGCGACTGCCAGTGAGTCTTGTGATGGAAATTATTGAGCGAAGCTTCGCGTACTTTCTCGCGCCAGCTACGCATATCCTTCAGCATCTTCGGCGTATTGTGTACGATGCACAGCGTGGTCGAGACGACCAGCAAACCGCACATCGACACGAACCACCACGACGAGTAAATCGCGTACAGCCCCAGCTTGTTGAACACTTCGAACCAGAACGGACCAAACTGGTTGATGTAGTTCGGCATCGGCTGGCTTTGCTGCACGATGGTGCCGATGATCGCGGCGAAGATGATTACCACGAACAGCGCAATGGCAAAGCGCATCGAGGACAGCAGCTCGACCGTCTCTGCCAGTGGACCGCGCCGGTTGCGAAGCTGGATTCCGGAAGTGCTTGGGGTGTCGCTCATTGCTGCTCAGGGAAAAAGTCAGGAGGATACGCAAAAAAAGGGCAGCCTGCTTGCGCGGCCGCCCTTTTCATGTCCAGAACCGCCCTGCATTGGGCGGCGCATTGCAATTACTTCAAGCCGGCCATGTAGTCGGCAACCGCTTCGATTTCCTTGTCGGACATGCGGTAAGCGATGGTCTGCATTTCAGGGCTGGACTTGCGGGTGCCGGCCTTGAAGGCCTTCAGGGTCGCAGCGGTGTAGTCCTGGTGCTGGCCGGCCACGCGTGGGTACATGGCTGGCATGCCGCCGCCGGCAGGGCCGTGGCAGGAAGCACAGGCCGGCACGCGGTTTTCAGCGATGCCGCCGCGGTAGATCTTCTTGCCCAGTTCTACGGTGTCCTTGTTCTTGGCTGCGCCGGCCTTGCCTGGTTCGGTGGCCAGGTAAGCGGCGATATTCTTCTTCTCTTCGTCGGTCAATGCCTTGGCGAATGCGGTCATCACGGTGCCTGGACGGGCATCGCCGCTGAAGGCCACCAGCTGCTTGTAAACGTAGGCTTCGCCCTGGCCACCCAGTTTCGGGTTGATGGTGATGGTCGATGCCCCCTTGGCGCCATGGCAGGACACGCAGGCTGGAATGCCGCGCGCGTTGTCACCTTCAGCGTACAGGGTTGCGCCTTTGGCTGGATCAACTTTAGCTGCCGGAGCATGTGCTTCACTGGCAGAGGCCACACCGCTTACTGCCAACATTGCGACGAACAAGGATTTTACAAATGGCGAAAACGCACGATTCATTCAGACACCTTGGGACAGAAGTAAATAATTAGTAGTATAAGAATTGGGCAAATATAGCATGGCAACAATTCGTAACCCCTTATTGTACAATAGCTTTCCTGCATTTTTGCCCTCTTTTTGTTGCTTTCCCCATGTCCAAACTCTGGCAAGCCCGTTTTTTCACTACCGTTAACCATCTGCGCGACCTGCCGCGCACGACGGTGCCAGAGATCGCCTTCGCGGGCCGTTCCAATGCTGGCAAATCGACCGCGATCAATATCCTGTGCAACCAGAAAGGGCTGGCTTTCGCCTCCAAGACGCCTGGCCGCACCCAGCACATCAACTTCTTCTCGGTCGGCGGCGCCCACGTTGCCATGCACCGCCACGACCCGGTCAAGATGGATGAAATCCAGTGCCTGATCGCCGACTTGCCGGGCTACGGCTATGCGGAAGTGTCGGGGGACGCCAAGAACCACTGGCAGCGCCTGCTGGGCGACTATGTGCAGCAGCGCGAGCAGCTGGCGGCCCTGGTGCTGATGATGGATGCGCGCCGCCCGTTCACCGACCTGGACCAGCAAATGATCGAATGGTTCGCCCCGACCGGCAAGCCGATTCACTGCATCCTGACCAAGGCCGACAAGCTGAACCGCAATGAATCGATCAACGTGCTGCGCCAGGCGAAAGCCAAGCTCGACAGCTACGTCGATGAAGATGGCGAAGGCTTCCCCTTCACCGTGCAACTGTTTTCCGCGCTGAAGCGCATCGGCATCGAGGAAGCGACGGCCAAGATCGAAGAGCTGGCCGGCCTCGCCGATGACGGCCAAGCGCCCACTCCTGACGAAAGCGAAGAATGATCACTCCTGATTTTCCAG
>JBCNOX010000522.1:0-4118 GCA_039593645.1 Pseudoduganella sp. | reverse complement strand
GCCGGCGCGGCCGGCCGTCCTGTGGACCTATACCGCTGAAGACAATCCCAACCTGGGCTATAGCTATGGCCCGGCGCATGTCACCAAGGTCGATGACAAATGGGTGGCGGTGCTGACCTCCGGCTACAACAATATTGCCGAAGGCGGCAAATATGACGGCGACGGCAAGGGTCACGTGTTCGTGCTGGATTTGTCCGATCCACGGATGAAGGAAAATGTCGTCGACATCGCCACCACCGCCGGCACCAAGACCAACCCAAGCGGGCTTGCGCGCCTGAACATTGCAGCGGTCGAATTTAACAAGAGCAACGCGGCACTCGCGGCCTGGGGCGGCGACCTGCTGGGCAATATGTGGCGCTTCGACCTGCAAGCCCGTACCGCAACCAAGTTGCTGGACCTGAGCAGCAGCCGGCCAATCATGGCGGCGCCGGAACTCGGGGGCAGCGACGAATCGGTCAAGGTGTACTTTGGTACCGGCCGCTTCCTGGGGACCAGCGACCTGGTGGTGCCTGCGGCTTCGACGACCAGGCAAATCGTAGGTGCTTTCAATGATGACCTGAAAGGCACCACCACCCTTTCCCTGGACGCGTTTGCCAAGCACACCTTGGACTCGTCGGATACTTCCCGCAAAGTGACCACCGATACGGACAGTGGGCGGAACGATGTCGGCTGGTACGTCGAACTGCCTGGCACCGGTGAGCGCGTCGCTGTTGATCCGCAGTTGTTCGAAGGAACCTTTGTGGTGCCGACCGTGGTGCCAACGGCTTCGGATTGCCAGCCGGGCGGCTATAGCTGGTTCTACATGTTCAACGCAAAAGGCGGCTCGTGGTCTAAAGATGGAACGGTCGGCACCAGGCTGACTTCGCCGATCGTCGGCATGTCGGTGAGCTTGCTGCCGAGCGGTAAACCAGTGGTCATTGCCGTTACTGCCGACGGCAAGAAACCGAAAACCCTGGACCTGCCGCCGTCACGGGGCGGCGGTGGCGGCGAAAACGGCGGAACTGTGACCACCACCCGCCTGCAGTGGCGTGAGTTGGGCAAGTAAGATGCGGCGTGCACCGTGGGGCAAGGCCGGCGCCTTGGCCCTGACGGTGCTGGCCCACCTGGCTTTGCTGCTGGGCGCGGGCCGGCATGGCAGCACCCCCCCGGCGCTGCCACAGCGCGCGCCCGTCGCCATGATGGTGGCGTTGCTGCCGGAGCCGGCCGCGGCGCGTACCGAACCGGACAGCGCCGCCGCGGCAGTCCTGCCGCTGCCGGCGGCGCCATCCCTGCCTGCCGATTCGGCCCCCGATCCTGCCCCTGCTCCCGATCCCGATTCTGCTGCCCCATCGCCATCGGCGCCGCAGCAAGCAGGGAATCCCCCTCAGTTTTTCCCGCGGCATGAGTTGAACAGCCCGCCGACGGTCGCCAGTGGCCTGGCGCGCGGCGAGTTCCTTGAGTTGCCGGGGACCAGCGGCGGCTATGTCACCGTGCGGTTCTGGATCAATGCGCTGGGCGAAGTCGTGCGCGCACAAATTGTCAACGTCGACGAGAACGAAGACGATGAGGAAACGCTGCTGGCGGCGCTGCGGCAGGTGCGCTTCATGCCAGCCCGCATCGGCCAGACCGCCGTGCCCGGCGAATTGCAGATGGAGCTGCGCGTAGTCCACAGCGCCGGGCTGTAGGGGCCTGCTGGCTTTTTCCGAACCGGCGTGCCGGCCGCGTCGCTAATGCCAGTTCACAACGCGTCCGCGCCGCTCCGGCACCAGCAGCGACACGTCGCCCGCTTCCACTGCGCTGGTCGGATCGGCCAGGAAGCGCGACAGCCCGGCCTCGCCGCTGCGCGCCTGCACGCCGACCCAGGCGTCGCGCCAGGTGTGCTTGGCGGCGTACAGGGCGGCATCGGCCAGCCGTTGCAGCGATTCCGGCGTCAGCGCGCTGGGGCGCCCCGGCATGCCGGGGAAGGTGGCAAAGCCGATCGAGACGGTCTTGCGCAGCACCTGGCCGCCGGGGATCAGGAATTCATGGGCAGCCACGGCCAGGCGGATTTTTTCCGCCAGCGCCGGCGCGTCGTTGCGGTCGATGAAGCGCGCTACCAGCAGGAATTCTTCGCCGCCCCAGCGCACGATATGGTCGGAGCTGCGCATGCAATCGCGCAGCAGGCCGGCAGTCTGCTGCAGCACGGCGTCGCCGGCGGCGTGGCCGTGCTGGTCGTTGACGCGCTTGAAGTGGTCGAGGTCGAGCATGAACAGCACCAGGTCGGAATGCGGTTCCGGCGGCATGCTGCGGTGGCGGCGCGCGGCCAGGTCGAAGTCGGCCTGGATGGTTTGCTCCAGGTAGCGGCGGTTGTGCAGGCCGGTCAGCGGGTCGGTCAGGCTGGCTTGCTCGAGCCGGCGCGAGGCCGCTTCCAGTTCGGCGGTGCGTTCGGCCACCAGGCGCTCCAGGCGTTCACCGCGGCGGCGCAGGGCGTGCAGGCGCAGGCGGAACAGGAAGGCCAGTGCCAGCGCGCCCAGCAACCACATGGAAGAACGGAACCACCAGGTCTGGTAGAAGGCCGGCTGCACGTGCAGCACCAGCGCCCATTGCTGCGGGCTCCATTGGCCGGCGCGGTTGCTGGCCTGCACCCGCAGCTGGTAGTCGCCCGGCGGCAGGTGCGAATAGGCGGCCACGCGCTGGCGCGCATCGACATTGACCCAGCCGGCGTCGTAGCCATCCAGCCGGTAACGGTATTGCTGCTGTTCGGGGGCGCTGAAATCGGGCGCCGCGAATTCCAGGCGCAGGTCGCGCTGGCCGGATGCCAGCGTGCGCTCGGTGAGGATGCCGGCGCCGGGCTGCTCGATGCCGTCGATAGTCAAGGCAGTGGCGGTGACGGCGGGCTGGTAGTCCCAGCGCCGCAGCAGGTGCGGCCGCACGCGCAGCAAGCCTTCGGGCGAGCCGAACAGCAGGTCGCCGTTGCGCATGCGCGCGCGGCTGGCGTAATACAGGGTGCGGAATTCGTTGCCGTCGGCGCGGTCGAAACTGCGCCAGCGCCAAGTCAGCGGGTCGATGCGCACGCGGCTGCCCAGCCACACCTGGCCTTGCGCATCCTGCAGCAGCGACTCGGGCGGGTGGGGCGGCAGTTTCAGGCGGGTCGACAGCACGTCGAAGCGTGCCAGCTTGCCGTCGAAGGAGCGCAGGATGGCGGCGCCGGACTGGGTGGCCAGCCACAGCTGGCCATCCTTGTCGACCATCAGGTCCGGTACCCAGTTGTCGGGCAGGCTGTCGGCACGCGCCGGATCGCGGTAGATGCGCTGCGCCTTGCCGCTGCGGGTATCGAAGGCGTTCAGGCCGTCATTGGTACCGACCCACAGCGTGCCGTCCGGCGCAAAGGCCAGCGCTTCGACTTCGCGGCCCGACAGGCTGCGCGGGTTGTCGGGCTGGTGGCGCCAGGCAGTCACCCCGCCATCCTTGCCGATGCGCGCCAATCCTTGCTGGGCGCCCGCCCACAATGCGCCGTCGGCGCCGAAAATCATGGTGCGGATCGGGCCGCCCGGCAAGCCTTGCGCGCTGCCGAAGCGCTGGAAGCCTTGCTGGCCGGGGCGCTGGCGGTGCAGGGTGCCGTCCAGGGTCGCCACCCACATGCTGCCATCCGGCCCCTGCGCCAGGCAGGTCACGGCGCCGTCGGCCAGCGCATCGTTGCGGCCAGCGTCCGGGCGCAATCCTGCCACCAGCTTGCCGCCGGTATCGAGCAAGTCGACGCCGTTGCCATTGGTGCCCAGCCACAGCTTGCCGTCGCCCGCTTCCAGCGCGCGCACAATCGCCGGATGGCTCGGACCCAGCGGGTTGGATGGGCTGTGCCGCAGCTTGAGGAAGGCGCGGCTGGCGGGATCGTGGCGCGCAATGCCGCCGCCCCAGGTGCCGGCCCAGGCCAGGCCCGAGCGGTCCACCAGCAGCGCGCCGATGCGGTCGTTGCCGATGCTGGACGTGCTGGTGCTGTCGTATTGCAGGCGGTCGACCACGGCCAGGCTGGCGCCGTCCACCACGTCGATGCCTTTGCCAAAGGTGCCGAGCCAGATTTCGCCCGGCAGCGGTTCGGCAATGCTGTAGATCCAGAAGTGGCCGAGGCCGGCCAGCGTGCGCAGCGTGCCGCTGGCTGGATC
>JBCNOX010000521.1:0-4133 GCA_039593645.1 Pseudoduganella sp. | reverse complement strand
GACCGAGCTGTTCATCGTGCTGTCGGCGATTCGCCAGCAGCGCCGCAAGCTGGGGCGCTGGATGCGGCCGCGCCGCGTGGCCACCCCGCTCCACATGCTGCCCGGCTCGAGCCGGCTGATGCCGCAGCCGCTGGGCGTGATCGGCAATATCGTTCCCTGGAATTACCCCTGCCAGCTGGCGCTGGCGCCGGCAGCCGCCGCGCTGGCGGCCGGCAACCGCGTGATGATCAAGCCGAGCGAACTGACGCCGGCCTTTTCGCGCCTGCTGGCGCAATTGGCGGCGCAGTATTTCAGCCCGGCCGAACTGGCCGTGATCGAAGGCGGCGTGGAGGTCAGCCGCGAATTCGCGGCGCTGCCGTTCGACCATCTCATATTCACCGGTTCCACGGCGGTGGGACGCCAGGTCGCTGTCGCGGCGGCACAGAACCTGACACCGGTGACCCTGGAGCTGGGCGGCAAGTCGCCGGCCATCATCGACGAAAGCTGTGACCTGGCGGAATCGGCGCCGCGCCTGGCCTTCGGCAAATTGTTCAATGCCGGCCAGACCTGCGTGGCGCCGGACTATGCGCTGGTGCCGCGCGCCCGCGTCGACGACTTCGTGCGCGAAGTCAGCGCAGCGGCGACGGCCATGTATCCCCGGTTTGCCGGCAACGAGCAGTACACCAGCATCATCAGCGAGCGCCACCACCAGCGGCTGGAAGGGCTGGTGCGCGAAGCGGAAGAGCAGGGCGCGCGCGTAGTGCGGCTGGGCGGCGCCGTTGCGGCGCAGGCTGGCGAGCGCCGCATGGCGCCAGTGCTGCTGCTGGACGTGACGCCCGAGATGGCCGTGATGCGCGAAGAGATCTTCGGCCCGCTGCTGCCGGTGGTGCCCTATGACACCCTGCAGCAAGCCATCGCCTTCATCAACCAGCGCGAACGCCCATTGGCGCTGTACTGGTTCGGCAAGGAGCGCCGCAACTGCACCAAGGTGCTGCATTCGACCATCTCCGGCGGCGTGACCATCAACGACGCGTTATGGCATGCGGCGCAGGAAAACCTGCCTTTTGGCGGCGTGGGCGCCAGCGGCACCGGGGCTTATCACGGCGAACATGGCTTCCTGGCGTTCTCCAAGCAGAAGCCGATTTACCGGCAGGCGCGCCTGAACGGCTTCGGCTTGTTCCGCCCACCGTATGGCCGCGTATTCGACACGCTGGCCGGCTTCCTGAAACGCCACATGTAACGGGTGAGCTTATGCAAGCCTTGATGCAGGACCAGCCGCTGCTGATTTCCTCGATGATCGAGCATGCGCGCCGCGTGCACCCGCGCGCCGAGATCGTGTCGCGCACTTGCGAAGGACCGCTGCACCGCAGCAGCTACGGCGAAGTGGAGCGCCGGGCGCGGCGCATGGCCAATGCGCTGCTGGCGCTGGGCGTTGGCATGGGGGAGCGGGTCGGTACGCTGGCCTGGAATACGCACCGCCACATGGAACTGTATTTCGCCGTGTCGGGCATGGGCGCGGTGCTCAACACCATCAACCCGCGCCTGATCCAGGAGCAGGTCGAGTACATCGTCAACCACGCGCAGGACCAGGTACTGTTCTTCGACGTCGGCTTCGCGCCGCTGGTGGCGGCAATGGCGCCCAAGCTGCCGGGCGTGAAAGCCTTCGTCTGCATGACCGACCGCGCGCACATGCCGGTAGCCGCGCCGGCCGGCACCCTGTGTTACGAAGAGCTGGTGGAGGCGGCCAGCGAAGATTACGCCTGGCCGCAGTTCGACGAACGCAGCGCGTCGGCGCTGTGCTACACCTCCGGCACCACTGGCAACCCGAAAGGCGTGCTGTATTCGCACCGCTCGACCTACCTGCATTCGATGGCGTTGTGCGCTGCGGGCAGTGCCGCCATTTCGCACCGTGACAGCTGCCTGGTGGTGGTGCCGCTGTTCCACGTGAACGCCTGGGGCATGCCGTACGCCGGCGCAATGAGCGGCGCCAAGCTGGTGCTGCCGGGTCCTGCGCTCGACGGCAAGAGCATTTACGAGTTACTGCGCGACGAGCGCGTGACCATGGCGCTGGGCGTGCCGACCGTCTGGCTCGGCTTGCTCAACCATATTGAGAGCGAAGCGCGGCCGGCGCTGCAGGAGCTGTGCCTGGAGCGCATGCTGTGCGGCGGCTCGGCGATTCCGCCGGTGATGTTCACGCGCTGCCGCAACACGCTGGGCGCGACGCTGATGCAGGCCTGGGGCATGACGGAGATGTCGCCGCTGGGCACCGTGTGCTCGCTGTTGCAATCGCACGACACGGCCAGCGAAGAAGAAAAGCTGCGCGTGCAGGCGCGCCAGGGCCGGCCGGTGTGCGGCGTGGAGCTGGCACTGAAAGACGAAACCGGGCGGCGCCTGCCGCACGACGGCGTGGCGACCGGGCGCCTGATGGTGCGCGGGCCGTGGATCCTGTCGGCCTATTACGGCTGCGATACGCCCGTGCTGGACGAGGAAGGCTACTTCGATACCGGCGACATCGCCAACATCGACAGCGACGGCTATCTTCAGATAACCGACCGCGCCAAGGACGTGATCAAGTCCGGCGGCGAATGGATTTCATCGATCGATGTCGAGAACGCAGTGATGGGCCACGCCGATGTGATGGCCGCTGCGGTGATCGGTATCCCGCATGAAAAATGGCAGGAACGCCCGCTGCTGGTGGTCGTTCCGCGTCATGGCAGTTCCCCCACACGTGATGAAGTGTTAGGCTACCTTGCCAGCCGCGTAGCCAAATGGTGGCTTCCCGACGACGTGGTTTTTGTCAGCGAGCTTCCGTATTCCGCCAACGGCAAAGTGCAGAAGATGAAGTTGCGTGAGGAGTTCAAGCAGTTAAATAAGCCTGTATAAAAAGCTGTAAAAACCATTAGGAGACACAAGGATGACGAGGAAGTACAACCGTACCATGGCGCTTGCTGTGGCGGCGGCGCTGGCAACCCCACTGGCGCACGCAGATACCTTCACTACCGACAATGGACTGGAAGGACGCTGGTCCCTCAATATGTCGGTCGGCACCAGTATCCGGATGAAGGATGCAGACAAGAACCTGATCTCCGTACCGAATGGCGGCACGGCAGGCGCCGGCGCCGACGACGGCAACCTGAACTTCAAGAAGCACGATGCCTATTCCACCGTCGGCAAGCTGACCGGCGAGCTGGAACTGAAGGGCGAGACCTACGGCATGTTCATGCGCGGCTTTGCGTGGTACGACCGCGTCCTGAAAGGCAAGGAGATGCCGCACGGGCATTTCAACAACGGCTACAAGCAGAACGGGGAACTGAGCGACAGCGGCTTTGACCAGCTGTCCACCTTTGACGGCGTAGCGCTGGCCGACGCCTATGTGTTCGCCAACTGGGACCTGGGCGGCAAGGCGCTGAGCGCCAAGCTGGGCAACCAGGTGATCAACTGGGGCGAATCGCTGTTCGTGCCGGGCATTAATGCGATGGGCGCGTTCGATACCAGCGCCGCGCGCCGCCCGGGCGCGCAGGTCAAGGAAATCCTGCGCCCGCAGCCGGCCCTGATGGCCAACCTGGGCCTGGGCAACGGCGTGTCGGTGGAAGCCTTCTACAACCTGGGCTGGCGCCAGAACGTGGTCGATGGCTGCGGTACCTACTGGTCGGCGGCCGACTCGCTCAACTGCAACAACGGCACCGTGCTGTTTGGCGACGGCACCAAACTGAATGACCGCGGCCAGTACAACGGCGCGCCGTTCCTGGCTGCGCTGCCGGCCGCGCTGGATCCGGTACTCGCCTCGCTCGGCCTGTCGCGTTCCATGCCGCTCAACTTCCGCATGACCACGGCGGAAAAGATCAAGCCGAAGAAGTCCGGCCAGTTCGGCCTCTCGAGCCACTACTTTGCCGACGCCATTTCCACCGACTTCGGCGTCTACTTCGCGCGCTACCACAGCCACTCGCCGATCGTGTCGGTGGTCAAGCAGCCGTCGGCGCTGCCGTCGGTGTGGTCGGGCCGCCTGGCGCAGCTGGTGAAAGCCGTGCCGTCGCTGGCGCCGGCGCTGGGCACGCTGGGCGTGCTGCCGGCCGGGAATATCGTGTGGGACTACAGCGGCGAAAACGTGAAGACCCTGGGCCTGTCGGCAGCCACCGAAGTGGGCGGCTTCTCGC
>JBCNOX010000520.1:0-4139 GCA_039593645.1 Pseudoduganella sp. | reverse complement strand
AATCTAAGGACCAAGCGTGTCCGCCTCGATCAGGCTACCTCAGGAAGGCTGCCAGCACGAAGGGTGCTGCCGGCCGCTCCGAAGCGGCCCGAAAGGCTGCTCGTACGCGCGCCGCAAAAAAGACCTCAGCTCGCTAGTCGCTAGTATTTGCATACGCTTGGGTGTACCGCCCTCAACCGTGAAAGTCTGGACGCGGGTAGCGCTGCGGCGGTTATCGGCTCCCCCCTTCATTCAAGCTCGTCGTGGTCTGCCGGCAGCGTCCGGCCGCGCCGGGGCATTTCGGAGTCGAGCACCAGGCGGCCATGTACCCGTCCGTTCATGCGCGTGACGTAATGCGTGCACTCTTCCATATGGGCTGACATTAACGTGCGTACCGTCTCGGCGTCGCGCTCGCGTGCCGCCTCGACAATGCGCTTGTGGAACTTGACGTTGGCAGCGCCGAATTTCTCATGCTCGCAGGCAGGGGTGTCGTTGCCGAACACCACCAGCTGACGGATCATCTCGTTGATCAACTCGCAGGAAAACCGCAGCATCGGGTTGGGATTGGCCGCGGCAAGGATGTCGTGGAAGGTCAGGTCTTCCTGGCGCTGGTCCAGCAGCGGAGTCGCGGCCGCGGCCGATGCCGGGTCGCACAGGTCGATGGTGCGTTCCAGCGCCTTGAAATCGTCCTCTGTGAGGTGTGGCACCGCGCCGGCGGCAAGCTCCGGCTCCAGCAGTCGGCGCACGGTATAGATGTCGGCAATGCCGACGTCCTTGAAGAACAGGTAGTTCTGCATGAGCTGGAAGGTGCGGTCCAGCGGGACTTCCACGATCGTGCCCCCGCCCGTCGGCCCAGTGCTAACCCGAATCAGGCCCTGCACTTCCAGCGACTTGAGCGCCTCGCGGATCGTGCTCTTGCTGACAGAGAACATCTGCTGCAGCTTGACCTCATGCGGCAGCTTGTCGCCAGGGCGCAGGTTGCGCTGGGTAATCAGCCGCTTGAGTTCTTCTGCCACCAGGTCCGCGCGCTTTTGCTTGCGGATCTCGATGGCGCCAGTCTTGCCCTCCCGAAACATCGCCATTGCTCTTTCCTTGTCATGCGCCCAAGCCATCGAGGCTTGGGCGTTTGCATTCTAGCCAAGCGGGGCAGCGCCATGTGCGCGCAGCTGGCTTGCCCCCTCTCAGTGCATGCTGCCCGGTTGGCAAACATGGCTAGACCGCTCTCTCACCTTTTTGTCCCGCCAACGAGGCAATAGGGGGTTCGCATGTGTCCTTCGCAGAGGGTGTGTAAACCCTGACCTTTCCATTATTGACAACGGTTCCGGCCGACTCCTAAGATGATTCTATTCTATTTATACGTATAAATAGAATAAACAGGTTCGATTCTTGCTCGGCCATGTCGGCGCCGGGCGAAGTCACCAGCATGTCGGGGAGACGGTGCAGCGCCACATGGTGTTGTCCAGACTTTCGCCCCGTGCAGCCCAATCCCCACATACCGAGGAGTGAGCCTTGAATCGTCGTGACCTGCTAAAACTGGCGGCTGTGTCTGCTGTCCCCACATCCCTGATCCATGCCCGTAGCGTCTTTGCCGCGGGCGAGGCCCTGGAATTCGGCTGCCCGGTGCCCATGTCGGGCGCCTTCGCCGCCAATGGAAAATTTGCCGACCTGGGCATGCGGCTCGCCCTTGACCAGTACGGCCAGGTGCTGGGCAGGCCGCTGCGCTACAGCGTGCTCGATACCGAAGGCAAGCCCGCCACCGCGGTGCGCAAGGTGCAGGAACTGGCGCAGCAGAAGGCGGCGCGCTATTTCGCGGGCGGCATCCTGTCGTCCGAATCGCTGGCCATGGGCAAGGAGGCGGAAAAATTTGGCGGCGTGTTCGTTACCACCGCGGGGGCCGACGAGATCACCGGCAAGGACTGCAACCGCGCCACCTTCCGCTGGTCGGTGCCGACCTTCGGCGCGATCGAGCGCACCGTGCGGCCCCTGATCGAATCGATGCCCAAGGCCAAGCGCTGGTACACCATCACGCCGCAATATGTGTTTGGCGACGGGCTGCTGTCGGCAGCAAAGGCGATCTTCAAGGAGAAGGGCATCGAGCACGTGGGCAACAGCTACCACGCCCTGACCGAGAAGGAATTCAGCGGCTACCTGACCAATGCGCTGGCCGCCAAGCCAGACGTGCTGCTGATCCTGAACTTTGGCTCGCAGTCCGCCGATACGCTGCGCCAGGCCGTCAGCTTCGGCATGAAGAAGAACACCACCATCCTGCTGGCATGGGCTTCGGGGCTGGAGCAGTTCGAGTCGCTTGGCGCCGACCTGTGCGAGGGCGTTTATTTCGGAGCGCAGTACTGGCACGGCGTGGATACGCCGCTGAACCGCGAACTCGTCAAGCGCACCCACGACAAGTTCAAGGCCAATCCCAACTACAGCCTGGCAGGCTCCTACATCTGCACCAAGATCATGGTGGACGGCATGATCAAGGCCGGCAGCGCCGACCCGAAGGCCGTGGTCGCTGCGCTCGAAGGCATGAAGTACGAGGGCCTGACAGGGCCGGAGGAAATCCGCGCCGCTGACCATCAGGTCCTGAAGAACTACTACCTGCTCAAGGGCAAGGCCAAGGCGCGCATGAAGGACAAGGACGATTACGCGGAGGTCGTGAGCGTCGGCAAGGCCTTCCTGCCGGTCGACCAGACCCAGTGCAAGATGGCCTGATGCCCTGACATTGCGCGGGGCCGCCGCCCCGGCAGATAAACACTGAAGCACACCGAAGCACCATGCCGCGCAGTTCCGCGCGGCGTGGCGGCTTCCTACATCCGTACGACTCATGAACGTCTATCTGTTGCAGGTGATCAACGGCGTCGGGATAGGCATGCTCTACTTCCTGCTGGCGGTAGGACTGTCGATCGTTTTCGGCCTGTTGCGCTTCGTCAATTTCGCGCATGGCGCCTTCTATGCGCTGGGTGCCTACCTCTGCTTTCAGGCTCTGCAGATCGGGATGAACTTCTGGGTGGCGCTGGTACTCGCACCGATCGTCATCGGCGTGCTGGCCTGGTTGACCGAGAAGCTCATGCTGCGCCACGTCTATGCGCAGCCGCACGAGTTCCACATCCTGGTCACGGTTGGCCTGGCCCTGGCCATCCAGGAGCTCATCATCGTCGGCTGGGGGCCGCTCGGCGTCGACGTGCCGCCGCCGGATGCGCTGCAGGGCGTGGTGATGTGGGGCGACTTCGTCTATCCCAAGTACCGCCTGTTCGTAATCGGCTTTACCGGCCTGCTCGCCATCGGCCTGTGGTGGCTGCTGGAAGGCACGCGCCTGGGCAGCGCGGTGCGCGCGGGCAGTGAGTCCACCGAGATGGTGTCGCTGCTCGGCATCAACGTGTTCCGCCTGTTCAGCCTGATGTTCGCGCTTGGCGCCGCCACTGCGGCGATCGCCGGCGTGCTTGCCGCACCGATCCGCGGCGCCGAGCCGTTCATGGGCGTCGAGGCGCTGGGCGTGGCCTTCATCGTGGTCGTGGTAGGAGGCATGGGCAGCTTCACCGGGGCGCTGGTGGGCGGCTTGCTGGTTGGCGTGGTGCAGAGCCTGATGAGCACGCTGTGGCCGGAAGGCGCGCGGCTGATGATCTATGTCGCCATGGCCGCGGTGCTGCTGCTGCGTCCGCATGGCTTGCTGGGGAGGGGATGATGGCTACGCAGAAACAAGGGTTCTTGCGCTACCGCTTCTGGTGGCTGGCACTTGCCGTCACGCTGCTGCTGCCGCTGACCATGCGCTCCGGCACGCTTGCCACTGAAGTGCTGATTTACGCGATGGCCGCCATGGCGTGCAATCTGCTGCTCGGCTACACCGGCCTGCTGTCGTTCGGCCAGGGGGTCTTCTTCGGCCTGGGCAGCTATGCCGTGGGGCTGGCGCTGACCCGCGCAAGCCTGCCGATGCCGCTGGCGCTGCTGCTGGCGATCGCGATCGGCGCGTCGGCGGCGGCGCTGGTGGGCTGGTTTGCGATCCGCCAACGCGGCACCTACTTCGTGATGCTGACGCTGGCGTTTGCGCAGATGTTCTACTTCCTGGCCTATACGGCGCCCGGCATCACCGGCGGCGACAACGGCCTGCTGGACATCCCGCGACCGCCCTTGTCCATAGCCGGCAATGCGCTGGTGCCGCTGGC
>JBCNOX010000052.1:0-16223 GCA_039593645.1 Pseudoduganella sp. | reverse complement strand
GCCTTGCAGGCTTGCGCGCCGGAGTAGTCGAATTCGCAGGCCTGGCCGATGATGATCGGGCCGGCGCCAATAATCAGGATGCTTTTAATGTCAGAACGTTTTGGCATTTATTTCTTCTCCGCGGCATTCATCATGTTGATGAAGCGGTCAAACAGGTAGGCGACGTCGGTCGGGCCAGGCGATGCTTCAGGGTGGCCCTGGAAGCAGAAGGCCGGCACGTCGGTGCGGGCGAAGCCTTGCAGCGAACCATCGAACAGCGACACGTGAGTCACGCGGCAGTTGGCCGGCAGCGTGTCCGCATCCACGGCGAAACCGTGGTTCTGCGAAGTGATCATCACCTTCTTGCTGTCCAGGTCCTGCACCGGGTGGTTGGCGCCGTGGTGGCCGAACTTCATCTTCAGGGTCTTGGCGCCGGAAGCCAGTGCCATGATCTGGTGGCCCAGGCAAATGCCGAACACCGGGATCTTCTTCTCCATGAAGACGCGGGTCGCTTCGATCGCGTAGTCGCATGGCTCAGGATCGCCAGGACCATTCGACAGGAACACGCCGTCCGGGTTCAGCGACAGCACGTAGGCGGCGGAAGTCTGCGCCGGCACCACGGTCACTTTGCAGCCGCGCGAAGCCAGCATGCGCAGGATGTTGCGCTTGACGCCGAAGTCATAGGCCACGACGTGGAATTTAGGGTCGGCTACCTTGCCATAGCCTTTGCCCAGTTCCCACTCGGTTTCGGTCCACTCGTACACTTCCGGCACGGTGACAACTTTTGCCAGGTCCATGCCGGCCAGGCCAGGGAAGCTGCGCGCAAGTTCCAGCGCTTGCGCTTCGGATGGCTCATTGCCCTGCGAGCCGGTCACGATGGCGCCGGCCTGGGCGCCCTTCTCGCGCAGCACGCGGGTCAGCTTGCGGGTATCGATACCGGCGATGGCGACGATGTTCTCGGCCTTCAGGTAGTCGGTCAGCGATTGGCTGGAGCGGAAATTCGAGTGGATCAGCGGCAGGTCGCGGATGATCAGGCCTGCGGCGTGGACTTTGGAAGCTTCGACGTCTTCGGTATTGATACCGTAATTGCCGATGTGCGGGTAAGTCAGGGTGACGATCTGGCGGGAATACGATGGATCGGTCAGGATTTCCTGATAACCCGTCATGGAGGTATTGAAAACGACTTCGCCCGTCGTATGACCGGCAGCGCCAATGGAAATACCTTTAAAGATTGTTCCGTCGGCTAGTGCCAGGATGGCTGGAACGGCTGGGCCAGAAAAAAATGGCGGCAAGGGCAACTCCTGATTAAGTTACCGTAGCGACGCCACTCAGACAACCCACGGGACGCACGGGCGCAATGCCGGGTTCGCGGGTCAGATGATGATGGATGTGAGAGGTAGGCGCTACGGTCGAATGGTAATTGGCTAAACCTTTGAATTATAACCCAAAGTTCCATGGGCGGCAAGCCCGCCCTATTCACGTTTCACCTGTTTCAGCGCCTCGGCAAAGCGCGGCACCAGGGCCTCATGGCGCTTGTGCAGGAACAGGTAAAGCGGCACCTCTTCCAGCGGCGGCGCCAATCTCAGCAAGTCGCGGTCGGTCGCCATGGCTGCCTGCATGGCCTTGTTGTGCGCATCCATCACGGCGATTTCGCAGCCGCCATTCCTCAGCATGCGCAGCAGCGAGGCATCGTTTTCCAGGCGCTGCCGCTGCATGCCGCGCGTGCGCTTCTCGGTCAAGGTGTAGCCGCGCCGCATGCACAGGGTGTGGCCGCGCAGCGCCTGCCAGCCGCCTTTCACGTCAAACGGTTTGTAGGCATAGGCGCTGGGTGCGTACAGGAAGACCGGTTCGGGCACGGCCACCAGGTCCGGGTAATCGCCGGCGGCCAGCATGGTGCGGCCGATGGCGCCGTCCAGTTCTCCCTTATTGGTCATGATCATGCCGCGCTCACCCGGCAAGGGCTGCATGCTGACAGCGATGCCGGCGCGCTTCGCCGCCGCCTGGATGGTGTGCCAGGCCTCGATGTGGGCCGGGGTATCGGGGATCAGGAACAGCCGCAAGTCCTGGCCTTGCACTGGCGCCGCGAACAGGACGCATAGCAGGCTTGCCAGGACTTTCATGGTCAATCCCCTTCGCCGACCAGTTTATGCATGGTGCCGTCGGCCCGCATCTGCTTCAGGGCGGCGGCAACCTTGGGCACCAGGGCGGCATGGCTCTTGTGCAGGTATATATAGAGGGGCATGACTTCCATCGACGGCAGCAGGCGCAGGAGCGGCGGCTCGGCCGCCATGGCCGCGCGCGCCAGGCCGTTGTTGCGCTCCATGATCGCGACGTCGCAGCCGCCGGCCGCCAGCATGCGCAGCATGGTCGCCTCGTCGGCCAGGATCTGGCGCGCCAGGTCCCTGGTACGTTGTTCGGTCTGGCGCAATCCGCGCCGGATGCAGACCGTGTGCGAGCGCAGCGACTCCCAGCCGCCCGACACATCGAAGCGCTTATAGGAAAACGCGGTGGGGGCGTACTGGTAGACCGGCTCGGGCACCTGCACCAGGTTGGGGAAGGTTTTTTCAAGGCCGGAGGAACGCCCCACGTCGCCATCGGTCGTGCCCTCGTTGGCCAGCACGGCCGAACGCTCGGGCGATACCTCCCGGATCACTGCGTTCACGCCGGCGCGCTGGAAGGCCATCTCAGCAGCCTTCCAGAGATCGGCATGGGTGGAACTGCGCGAAATGACGGACAGTTGCAGTTCTTCCGCACCGGCAGACAGCGACACGCAGAGCAGGATGGCAAGCAATGGCTTCATGAGGGGCGCTGCTCAATTGTTTGGCATACGTTGCAGTGTACCGTCGAGTCCCATCTGCCTCAATGCCAGCGCGCGCACGGCCGGCGCTTCGCGCGCTGTGGCGGTGACGCCGCCCCGCTTCAGGGCTTGCCGCGCAATGCGCCAGGCATCCCAATGTGTTGCATTCATTACAACAAATGACGGCTGCAACTCTTCCGCGCGCACGGGGAGCGCCAGCAAAAGCAGCAGCAGAGGCAGGGTAGCTTTCATATTTGCATTCTATGAAACCCCTGCCCGCCCAGCAAGGAAAGGCTTAGCCCAGGGCTGCGATACCTGCCTTGGCGATTTGTGCGTCTTCGCTGGACTTCACGCCCGACACGCCGACCGCGCCGATGGTGTGGCCATTGACCACGATATTCACGCCGCCTTCCAGCGGGGCTTCCACCATCGGCACGCCGACGAAGGAAGTGCGGCCGCCATTGATCATGTCTTCGTAAATCTTGGTTTCACGGCGGCCCAGGGCCGACAGGCGCGCCTTGGCTGGTGCGATGTGCGAGGACAGCGGCGCCGCGCCATCCAGGCGCTGCAGCCACAGCAGGTGGCCGCCGTCGTCGACGATGGCAATCGTGACTGCCCAGTTGTTCTTGATGGCTTCCGCTTCGGCGGCAGCGGCGATTTTCTTGATGTCGTCCAGGGACAGCACTGGCTTGGTGATCATTCTCTCGTTTCCTGACAATTGCTTGATTATTGGGCCGGGGTTTCGCGGCGCGCCTTCAGCTTCTGCTTCAATTGCGCCATGACGGCCATGGTTGCCCGCTCGCCCGCCTGCATGGCGCCCGCGCGGTTGGTGAATTCGGCAGAGCCCATCTTGCCCAGCGGCGGCTGGATCACGATATCGGCATCGCGCAGCTCGAGCTGGTTGATGCGCTGACCCATGATGGAGAAGGTCTGCATGATGACCTCCAGCGAAGAATTGGTGGCCTGCGCCTCGGCCTGGGTCGAAATGTTCACCGCGATGATGAATTCCGCGCCCATTTCGCGCGCAAAGCGTACCGGCACCGGCGCCACCAGGCCGCCGTCGACGTAGGTGTGGTCGCCGATCTTCACCGGCTGGAACACGCCCGGCACGGCCGAGCTGGCGCGCACCGCCATGCCGGTATTCCCGCGCTGGAACAGGATAGGCTGGCCGGTCTTCAGGTCCGACGCCACGGCGCCGAACGGCATTTTCAGCTTTTCGATGGTGCGGTTGCCGACCGCTTTATTGACGAAGGACTGCAGCGCTTCGCCTTTCAGCACGCCGGACGACTTGCCAAACAGCGGCAGCGCCCAGTCGGAAATGGCCGATTCATCGAGGTCGACCGCCATCTTCTGCAGGGCTTTGGCATCGTTGCCGGCGGCGTACAGGGCGCCCACTACGGAACCGGCGCTGGTGCCGACCACGATGTCCGGCACGATGCCCTGCGCTTCCAGCGCCTTGATCACGCCGATGTGGGCAAAACCGCGTGCGGCGCCGCCGCCGAGGGCGAGGCCGATCTTCACCTTGCGCTGTACCGGCGCCACCGGCGGTACCACAGGAGGCTGTACCGGAGGTTCAACGGACACCAGCGGCACGTCGGTCGATTTGATCGGCGGTTCCAGGTCGGTGGTAACGGTAGAAGTGGGGGTCTGGCACCCGGCCAGCGCGGCGGCGGCCAGGATGGCAAAAGCGAAACGTTTTAGCTGCATGTAGTGGTTGATCTGCTCGTTTTTTTAGGCGAGCAGATTTTACCTAATAAATGGGGTACGTCCCCATTTTTCTTGTCAGGCAGCCTGGGCGGGTTCGATGGTGGTCGAGGCCAGCGATTTTGGCAGGCTGACCGTGAAGGTGCTGCCCTGCCCTGCCTCGGAGCTGATATTCAGCTTGCCGCTATGGCGCAGCAGCACGTGCTTGACGATGGCCAGGCCCAGCCCGGTGCCCTGCGTTTCGCGCGAACGGCTCTTGTCGACGCGGTAGAAGCGCTCGGTCAGGCGGGAGATGTGTTCAGGGCTGATGCCGATGCCGGTGTCCTGCACCTGGAACTGCACGCCGCTCGGCGTGTCTTCCCAGCGCAGGCGGATGGTGCCGCCGGCCGGCGTGTAGCGCACTGCATTCGAGACAAGGTTGCCGAAAGCGCTATGCAGTTCGTCCATATTGCCCATCACGTCACCGCCGTGCACTTCCAGCGTGATTTCGTGTTTGCCGCCGGATAGCGCGCGCGCTTCGTGCAGCACCTGCTCCAGCAGCGCCGGGATGTTCACATGCTCCGGCCGCATCGGATGGTCGACCGATTCCAGGCGCGACAGTGTCAGCATATCCTCGATCAGGTGCTGCATGCGGTGGCTTTGCTCGATCATCAGCTTCAGGTGGGCGGCGCGCGTTTCCGCGTCCAGCTCCATCGAGGCGGCGATTTCCAGGAAGCCGGCGATCACCGTCAGCGGCGTGCGCAGTTCGTGCGAGGCGTTGGCGATGAAGTCGCGGCGCATCATTTCGGCGCGCTGGGTCTCGGTGATGTCGTGCGTAACCAGGATCTGGCGGCGGTTCTCGAACGGGATGATGTGCACCACCAGCTTGCGGCCGCGGAAGTTCAGCGTCAGCGGCTGGTCGTAGCGGCCCAGGATCAGGTAATCCATGAAGTCCGGGCTGCGCACCAGGTTGGTCACGCGCATGCCCTTGTCGCGGGCCTGCTGCAGCCCCAGGTGCTCTTCGGCCGCCGGGTTGCACCATTCGAGGAACAGCACGTCGTCCATGATCACCACGCCGTCCGGCAGCAGGTGCATGGCCTGGCGGAAGCGCGCCAGCCATTCGGTCAGTTCGGCCTGGTTCTTTTCGTCGTCGCGGCGCAGGCGGTACAGGCGGGAGAAAATATTGGTCCACTCGCCCCAGCCATCCGGCAGGCGGCCCGATTCGGGCTTGTCCAGCCATTCGCTCAGCTGGTACAGGTATTTGAGCTGGATGAAGACGGCCGCCAGCACGCCGGCAAAAGCGGTGACGATGCCGGCCGCCAGGCCGAACCACCACCACATCAGGCCAGCGCCCGCAAGCAGGAAGCCCAGCCGGATGGCAACCGGCACCCAGAACACTACTTTAGGATTCATGGTTTCTCAGTGAGCATATAGCCCACGCTGCGCACCGTCTTGATCAGGTGCTCGGCATCCTTCAGCGCCTTGCGCAGGCGCAGGACGTGGACGTCCACCGTGCGTTCTTCAATCACCACATGGTCGCCCCATACCTTGTCCAGCAGCTGGCTGCGCGAGAACACGCGCTCGGGGTGGGCCATGAAGAACTTGAGCAGCTTGTATTCGGCGTGGCCAATGTCGATCTTGTTATCGTTCATCGACACCGTGCAGCTGACCGGGTCCAGCACCACCGGGCCGGCCTTGAGCTGGGTTTCGGCCAGCTCGGGGCTCTTGCGGCGCAGCAGCGCGCGGGCGCGGGCCAGCAGCTCGCGCGGCGAAAACGGCTTGGTGATGTAGTCGTCGGCGCCGCCGTTCAAGCCGGCCAGCTTGTCCTCTTCCATGCTTTTTGCCGTCAGCATGATGACCGGTACGCTGGCGAAGTGACGGTCGCCGCGGATGCGGGCCAGCAGGCGCAGGCCGCTCTGGTCCGGCAGCATCCAGTCCAGCAGCACCAGCTGAGGGGTGCGTGTCTGCATCACTTCCCACGCTTCCTGCGTCGATTGCGCCACCACGCAGTTCCAGCCCGCTTCGCGCAGCGAGAACCTTACCAGCTCAACGATCGCCGGTTCATCTTCAACAATCAGTACGGTCGTTTTGTCGGATGCCATTTATTTGCTTGCTTCTTGGGTCGCTGCGTGGGAATGGCGGATATCCTTGCCCTCCACCACGTAGATCACGTATTCGGCGATGTTCTTGGCGTGGTCGCCAATGCGTTCGATGGCCTTGGCCACCCACATCGTATCCAGCGCCGCCGAGATTGTACGCGGATCTTCCATCATGAAGGTAATCAGGTTGCGCATGATGGAGCGGTATTCGTGGTCGATCACCGCATCCTGCGCGATCAGTTCGAGCGCCGCCTTTTCGTCGCCGCGGGCGAAGGCATCCAGCGCATCGTGCAGCAGGTCGCTGGTGGCGGTGGCGATGGTGCGCACCATTTCATAGTGGTTCAGGGTCACGGCGCCGCGCGCGTGCAGGGCTTTGGCGATGCGTGCGATCTTGGCCGCTTCGTCGCCGATGCGCTCCAGGTCGGTGATCACCTTCAGGGTGGCCATCACGGTGCGCAAGTCGTTGGCGGTCGGCTGGCGTTTGACGATCAGGTGGCTGCACTGGTCATCCAGCTGCACTTCCAGCTGGTTGACGTTGGCGTCTTCGGCCACCACGCGTTCCGCGCGTTCCAGGTTGCCGATGCGGAAGCAGGTCATCGCGTCCAGGAACATGGTCTCGACCATGCCGCCCATCAGCAGCACTTTGGAGCGGATGCCTTCGAGTTCGGTGTCGTAAGCTTTGGAGGAATGTTCGCCCATCATAATGTCTTCTCTCTCTTTTTCTGGTTAGCCAAAGCGGCCGGTGATGTAGTCCTGGGTCTCTTTGCGCACAGGATTCATGAAAATCTGGTCGGTTTCGCCGAATTCCACCAGTTCGCCCAGGTACATATAGGCGGTGTAGTCGGAGCAGCGTGCCGCCTGCTGCATATTGTGGGTCACGATGGCGATCGTGTAGTCCTCTTTCAGCTCGGAGATCAGTTCTTCGATCTTGGAGGTGGAAATCGGGTCCAGCGCGGAAGTCGGCTCGTCCAGCAGCAGGACGTCAGGCTTCACCGCCACGCCGCGCGCGATGCACAGGCGCTGCTGCTGGCCGCCGGACAGCGACAGGCCGCTCTTGGCCAGCTTGTCCTTCACCTCGCCCCACAGGGCGGCTTTTTTCAGCGCCCATTCGACGCGTTCGTCCATCTCGCCTTTCGACAGGTCTTCGTACAGGCGCACGCCGAAGGCGATATTGTCATAGATCGACATCGGGAAAGGCGTCGGCTTCTGGAACACCATGCCGACTTTAGCGCGCAGCATGTTCACGTCCAGGCCCGCTTCCAGGATGTTGTGGCCGCGGTAGCGGATGGCGCCTTCGGCGCGCTGGCCCGGATACAGGTCGTACATGCGGTTCAGGGTGCGCAGCAGGGTCGATTTGCCGCAGCCGGAAGGGCCGATGAAAGCGGTGACCTTCTTCTCGTGGATGTCCAGGTTGACGTTGTGCAGGCTGCGCGTCTTGCCGTAGTAGAAGTTCAGGCCGGAGATTTCGATGATTTTGCTAGCTTGGGTCATGATCTGTACTCGTTATTTTGGTGCTTTTTGCGCAAACACGGTGCGCGACAGGATGTTCAGTGCCAGGACGCTGAAGGTCACGATCAACGCGCCGCCCCAGGCCAGGGCGCGCCAGTTGTCGTATGGGCTCATGGCGAACTGGTAAATCACTACCGGCAGGTTGGCCAGCGGCTGGTTCATGTCGGCGCTGAAGAACTGGTTGTTCAGGGCGGTGAACAGCAGCGGCGCGGTTTCGCCGGAGACGCGGGCCACGGCCAGCAACACGCCGGTCATGACGCCGGCCTTGACGGCGCGCAGGCGCACCATTACCGACACCTTCCAGCGCGGCGCGCCGAGGGCGTAGGCCGCTTCCAGCAGCGAATTAGGCACCAGCTTCAGCATATTGTCGGTGGTACGCACCACCACCGGGATCGCGATCAGCGACAGGGCGATGGAGCCGGCATAGCCGGAGAAGTGCTGCACCTTGGCCACGTACATCGCATACACGAACAGGCCGATCACGATCGACGGTGCGGACAGCATGATGTCGGTCACGAAGCGGGTCACTTGCGCGATCTTGTTTTCTTCGCCGTATTCGGCCAGGTAGATGCCGGCCAGGATGCCGATCGGGGTCGACACCGCGGTCGACAGGCCGACCATCATCAGCGAGCCGACGATGGCATTGCGCAGGCCACCGCCTTCGCTGCCAGGGGCCGGCGTATCGCCGGTGAAGATCAGCGCATCGAGGGCGGAGAAACCGTTGATCAGCAGCGTGGCCAGGATCCACAGCAGCGCGATCAGGCCGACCGACATGGCGCCCACCGACAGCGCCATGCCGACACGATGGAAGAACAGGCGCTTGCGGTACACAGGGTTCTTGGTCTGGATCATTTGACGCCCTCCTTGCGCGACAGGCCCATCAACATCAGCTTGGCGCCGGACAGGACGATAAAGGTAATAATGAACAGGATCAAGCCCAGCGCGAACAGCGAGGACACGTGCAGCGTGCTGGACGCCTCCGCGAATTCGTTGGCCAGGGTCGAGGCGATCGAGCTGCCTGGCGAGAACAGCGAAGTTGGCAGCTTGGCGGCATTGCCGATCACGAAGGTGACGGCCATGGTTTCGCCCAGGGCGCGGCCCAGGCCCAGCATGACACCGCCGACCACGCCGGTCTTGGTGTAAGGCAGGACCACTTTGCGCACCACTTCCCAGCGGGTGCAGCCCAGGCCGTAAGCCGATTCCTTCAGCACGGCCGGCACGATCTCGAACACGTCGCGCATCACGGAAGCGATGAACGGAATGATCATGACCGCCAGGATCAGGCCGGCGGTCAGGATGCCGATGCCCATGGTCGGGCCCTTGAACAATGCGCCGATCCACGGCAAGGCGCCGAGGGACGATTTCAGCAGTGGCTGCACGTATTCGCTGAACATCGGGGCGAACACGAACAGGCCCCACATGCCGTAGATAATCGATGGCACGCCGGCCAGCAGTTCGATTGCGGTACCCAGCGGGCGGCGCAGCCAGACCGGGCACACCTCGGTCAGGAACAGGGCGATGCCGAAGCTGACCGGGAAGGCGATCAGCAGCGCGATACCGGCGCTGGCCAGGGTGCCGACGATGGCAATCGCGGCGCCGAACTGGTCATTGACCGGGTCCCATTCGACGGTGGTGATGAAGCCAGGCCCGAACTCTTTCAGGGCAGGCATGGCGCCGTTGATCAAGGAAATGATAATGCCGACCAGTACAAACAGTACGGTCAGCGCGAATACCATCGTGATCTTGTGGAAGAACCAGTCCTGGATACGCTGTTTGCGCACCACGGACTGCATGGCAGCTACGGAGGCACTCATGGTGGCGGGTTCCGATAACTGGAGGGGAGATGGTGAGGTGATTTCTGCACTCATGATTTATAGTTTTGGTTAGCTAACCGGGGAGGCCTTGTTTGAAGCTGCCCCGCTTAACCTCCTCTTTCAAACCGGTACTTCAGTGTCTGACCCGCAGGGTCAGACACTTGCCTGCTAGTGTCAGACCCTGTGGGTCTGACACTGGTTTACCGGTTCTAGAAGATCAGTTCAGCGGCTTGCCCGAAGCATCTTTCAGGTTAGCCTTCCACGAAGCCTGCACCAGCTTCACAACGGTGTCCGGCAGCGGCACATAGTCCAGTTCGGTGGCAGCAGCGTCGCCATTCTTGAACGCCCAGTCAAAGAACTTGATCACTTCCTTGCCCTTGTTTGCGTCAGCCTGCTGCTTGTGCATCAGGATGTAGGACACGCCGGTGATTGGCCAGGAGGTCTTGCCCGCCTGGTCGGTCAGCACCACGCCGAAGCCTGGGGTCTTGGTCCATTCTGCGTTGGCAGCAGCAGCCTTGAAGTTGTCATCGTCAGGCTGCAGGAAGTTGCCGTCCTTGTTCTTCAGCTGGGTGTGAGCGATCTTGTTCTTCTTGGCGTAGGCCCATTCCACGTAACCGATGGCGCCCTTGATACGCTGCACGTTGGCGGCAACACCGTCGTTGCCCTTGCCACCCACGCCGGTGACCCACTTCACAGCGGTGCCAGCACCGATCTTGGTCTTGAACTCCGGGTTCACTTTCGACAGGTAGTCGGTGAACAGGAAGGAGGTGCCGGAGCCGTCAGCGCGGTGCACCACGGTGATCTCGGTAGCTGGCAGCTTCACGCCCGGGTTCAGGGCAGCGATGGCCGGGTTGTTCCATTCGGTGATCTTGCCCAGGTAGATGTCGGCCACGACAGGGCCGGTCAGCTTCAGCTGGCCTGGAGCGATACCGTCCAGGTTCACCACGGTCACCACGCCACCCATGATGGCTGGGAACTGCATCAGGCCGTCTGCGTCCAGCTCTTCAGCTTTCAGCGGCATGTCGGACGCGCCGAAATCGACGGTCTTGGCTTTGATTTGCTTGATACCTGCGCCGGAACCGACGGACTGGTAGTTCAGGCCGTTGCCGGTGGATGCTTTGTAGGCTTCAGCCCACTTGGCGTAGATCGGGTAAGGGAAAGTTGCGCCTGCACCGGTCATGTCTGCCGCTAGGACAGACGAGAAAGCCATTGCCGCCGAAGCGCCAACAACGAAGGAGGTCAACAACTGTTTCATGCGCATATCAAAGGTCCTTTTCAGGGGTTGGGTTGAATGCTGCGCAGTGTATGACGTCAATATGACAGCTTTATGACACGCCAAAATTAAGTGTAGGACAAGGTCACAAACTTGTCATATTTCTCAAATATACTATTAGTTATGAAAACAGCATTCCTAGATCGGGAGCTGTCACAGCTGGCGTTCAACCGCCGCGTGATGGCCCAGGCAGAAGACGCCACCATCCCTGTGCTCGAACGATTGCGCTACCTGTGCATTGTCAGCAGCAACCTGGATGAGTTCTTTGAAGTAAGGGTGGCCAGCCTGTTGGCAGCCGCCAGCGTCGACGGCGACTTGGCCACCCACCCTGCCCTGGCGGCAACGCTGGAACGGGTCAGCAACGAGTGTCATGAACTGGTCAAGCGCCAGTACGAAATATTTAATACGGCAGTGTTGCCGGAAATGAAAGCCCAGGGTATCCACATCGTGCGCCACAGCCAGCGCAACGAAGCCCAAAGGGCCTGGGTCAAGGACTACTTTGACCGCGAAGTACGCCCCCTGCTGACCCCGATCGGACTCGATCCGGCCCACCCCTTCCCCCAGGTAGTTAACAAGAGCCTCAATTTCATCGTTGCCCTGAGCGGCAAGGATGCTTTCGGGCGCGGCACCGCCATCGCTATTGTGAAAGCGCCGCGCGTGCTGCCACGCGTGATCCGCCTGCCCGACCATCTGAATAAGGACGGTGGCGTGTCGTTCTGCCTGCTGTCCTCCGTGATCCACGCCCATATTTCGGAAATGTTCGCCGGGCGCGACGTGATGGCCTATTCCCAATTCCGGGTTACGCGCGATTCCGACCTGTGGGTCGATGAGGATGAAGTGAAGAACCTGCGCCAGGCGCTGAAAGGCGAGCTGCAAGGCCGCGCCTACGGCCGCTCGGTGCGCATCGAGGTGGCCAAGAACTGCCCGCCCGAACTGTCCCAGTTCCTGCTCGACCAGTTCGGCCTGGACCAGAGCCGCCTGTACCGTGTCGATGGACCGGTGAACATGGTGCGCCTGAACGAGATCGTGGAACAGGCGCGCCGTCCCGAGCTGCGCTTCCCGCCTTTCATCGCCGGCGTCCAGGCCAAGACTGTCAACAATGACATTTTTGCCACCATCCGCAAGCACGACATCCTGCTGCACCACCCATACCAGAGCTTCCAGACGGTGATCGACTTCATCCGCAGCGCGGCGCTCGATCCGGCGGTGGTGGCAATCAAGCAGACGGTCTACCGCACCGGCATGAACTCCGACCTGATGGAGGCGCTGATTGCAGCTGCCCGTAGCGGCAAGGAAGTCACGGTAGTGGTGGAACTGATGGCGCGCTTCGACGAAGAAGCCAATATCAACTGGGCCGACAAGCTGGAACAGGCCGGCGCGCAGGTGGTGTATGGCGTGGTGGGCCTGAAGACCCACGCCAAGATCGCCCTGGTCATCCGCCGCGACGAAGGCGGCCTGGGCTACTACGCCCACCTCGGCACCGGCAACTACCACCCGACCACGACCAAGTTCTATACCGACTTCGGCATCCTGACTTGCCGGCCCGAGCTGGGCCGCGACGTCAACGAAGTCTTCATGCACCTGACCAGCCTGACCAAGCCGCAGCGCATGCACCATATCTGGCTGGCGCCGTTCGCGTTGCAGGACCAGATCATTAAAGCGATCCGGAATGAGGCAAAGATCGCGAAATCCGGGCGTCCCGGCCGCATTATCGCTAAAATCAATGCATTAACCGATGAACCGGTAATCCGGGCGCTGTACGCCGCCTCGAAAGACGGGGTCAAGATCGACCTGATCGTGCGCGGGGCCTGCACCCTGATGCCGGGCGTACCGGGACTGTCCGAAAACATCCGGGTCCGCTCGATCATCGGCCGCTTCCTTGAACATAGCCGCATCTATTACTTCCGCAACGATTTGGCCCACGACGTCATGCTGGCCAGCGCGGATTGGATGAACCGCAACCTGCTGCGCCGCATTGAAGTGGCGTTCCCGGTACTGGACCGGGGCCTGAAACGGCGTGTGATTGCGGAAGGTTTGACGCCTTACCTGAAGGACAACTCCAACGCGTGGGAGCTGGACGAGCACGGCCATTACCACCGCCGCAAGGCACGTGGCAAGCAAAAGGCCTTCAGCGCCCAGCAGCACTTGATGGAGTTACTCGGTACGCCGGCCGATGCGCCGACGGATTGACGCCTGCTCACGGGGGGAAGCATGGACTTGATCTTGTGGCGCCACGCAGAAGCCGAACCAGCCCAGCCCGGCCTGGACGACCTGGAACGCACGCTCACGCCCAAAGGGCACAAACAGGCGCGCCGCATGGGCCAGTGGCTCGATTCCGTCCTGCCGGAGAATTGCCGCATCCTGGTCAGCCCGGCCACGCGCACGGTGCAGACCGTGGCGGGACTGGGACGCAAGTACAAGATCCACCCCGACCTGGCGCCCGGCGCCGATGCCGGCGATATCCTGAAAGCGGCCAACTGGCCATCGTCGAAAGAAGCCGTGCTGGTGGTTGGGCACCAGCCCACGCTGGGCCAGGCGGCCGCCTTGCTGATGACAGGCGATGACAGCGATTGGGAGATGAAAAAAGGGGCAGCGTGGTGGTTCGTACAGCGTGAAGCGGACGATCCATCCAGCTTCTACCTGAAGGCAGTGATGCAGCCTGACCTCGTGACGAAATAGATATTTCTGCTGGGCTTGTAATTGCCTGATTGGATGCTAGAGTTTAATTGTATCAACTCTAGGGAGCAGCCCCCGGAAACGTCGGCTGGTTAGTCATGTGGGTATTGTTCACCATGGGCATCTTCGGCGCCATGATCGCGTTGATCGCGTTCGAAATTGTCGCTGAATATCGCGGCGGACATCATAGGTTGGTCGACCGCTACCACGAGTAGCATTGCGCTTCTGCAGAAGCGAGGCTCCGCAACAGATCCTTCCGGATTCTGGTGTCGGGGCCTTCAGTCTTTTTGGGGTCAGGCGAACAGATCAAAGAGCGACGAGGCGCCGCCCAGTTGTTCGTCTTGCGTGTAGAGACGCACCAGTGCCTGGGCCTGCACGGTCAGCATTTGCGCCATCGCGGATTTGCGGGTTTGCAGTGTATCCACTTCGCGGTCGGCCTGCGCCAGCGCGCGCGATACCACGCCGCGTTCGCCACCGAGGCTTTCAAGGCGCGAGCCGAGGGCGTCGGCCAGTCCCCTGCCCTCATTGGTGAATACCTTGGTCACCGCGTCGGGATTGGCATTGATGGCGGCATTCAGGATCCCGCTATCGAGCTTGAGGCGGCCATTGGTATCGATCGACAGGCCGGCGTTGGCCAGCGCTTCCGTGCTGCCGCCCGCGGAGCGCACCAGTTGATCAAGCTGGTTGCGCACCTGGCCCAGTGCCGGATTGCCGCGCAAGGCGCCTTTGCCAAGCGCATCCAGGCGGTCCTGCAGCGCATTGAAGCCTTTGACGAAGGCTTCCACGTTCTTGGCGATCTGGCTGTTGTCGCGGGCAATGGTGACCGTGGCGTCGCCCTCGTCGGCCAGCTTGAGCGTGACGCCTTTGATGGCCGCTTCCACGTTGTTGTCGGCGCTCTTGATGGTCTTGCCGTCGACGGTCAGGATGGCGTCCTGTGCCGCCTGGGTCTGCGTCGCGCCGCTGAACAGGTTGCGGATCGCGGCGTCGCCCGCGACCGAGATGTTGAGCTTGTTCGCTTCGCCGCTCGCGCTGCGCAGTTGCAGCGCGGTGCCGGTGCTCGAGCGCACCAGGCTGGCATCGACGCCCGCCTCCTTGAGCGCATCGGCGATGCCCTGCAGGGTGTTGTTGCGGCTGTCGATGGTGATGGTCTTGCTGTTGTCGCCCGTGCCGATCCGGATCACGGCAGGCGAGCCGGTACCGAGCCGCGTATCGGCGCCCTGCGCTTCCGGACTGATGAGAATCTGCTGCTGGGCCAGTTGGCTGACCTTGACCTGGTGCGAGCCAACCGCTGCCGTAGCATCGGTGGTCACGCCAAGCACGCCGGCGGCCGAGCTGCTGCCACGGGTGCTGAGCCCGGTGCCCGCGAGGCTCTCGGCAAGATCCTGGAACACCGACAGCGCCGACTGCAACTGCCCGAGGCCCGAAAAACGCGCCTCGGTGAGACTGATGCTTGCGTTGAGCTTGGCTGCAGCGCTGCGCTGCGGCGCCAGCGTCTGTTCGACCCGGGCCAGCACGGCCTCCGAAGGCGTGCCCACGACGCTGGCATTACCCAAGCCCAGCGAGGTCCCGTACATTGTGCTTAGCAAGCTGCTCACATAGTCCATACGCTAAGTTTAGCGCATGAACTTGGTTATTGCTCCGGCTGCTTCATTGTCGAGTGGCGCGAAGGTGAAACCGATCTTGAACTCATTGCCACTGAAGATGCAATTGTTGACCTTGCCACGCGTATTGACGATCTGCGGCTTGCCATCGACAAGCATCTCGAACACGACCTGGCCGTTGGCGCCGACCTGCACCTTCTGTTCGGAGGTCAGGGAAATGCCCGCCAGGCCCAGGTCGAAGGTGCGCGCGGCAATCGGCGCGCCGCCATCCATCACAATCATTGCCCGCACGCGCAGGATCTTGCGCGCGCCTTGCCTAGAGTCTAATAACAATTTCAGGTCCGGTATCTGGTTGGAATCGAGCCTGATATTGTAGCCAATATTTCGTAAAAATCTATATCACTGGAGCTCGCGCAAACGGTTGAAGGCGTCATCGATCCGCTCGACGGCAATGATGGTCATGCCTTCGATCGGCTGCTTCGGTGCATTCGCCTTCGGAATCATGGCGATCGAGAAGCCGAGCTTGGCGGCTTCGCGCAAACGCTCCTGGCCGCGCGGCGCCGGGCGGATCTCGCCGGCCAGCCCCACCTCGCCAAAGACCACGAAGCCGTTCGGCAGCGCCTTGTTGCGCATCGAGGAATTGATCGCCATCAGGACAGCCAGGTCGGCCGCCGGTTCGGTGATCTTCACGCCGCCCACCGCGTTGATGAAAACGTCCTGGTCGAAGGCTGCGATGCCGGCATGCCGGTGCAGTACGGCCAGCAGCATGGCCAGGCCGTTCTGCTCCAGGCC
>JBCNOX010000519.1:0-4162 GCA_039593645.1 Pseudoduganella sp. | reverse complement strand
GCTCATGGTCTTTCTCCGTTAATGATGGTTAGTGTTGTGATTCGATGTTTTCCAGTATATTGACTAAAAACATAGAGAAACAAGACTAAAAAGCACTTCATCTGTGCGTTTTAGTCATAAATGAGGTTTTATGGGTCAGTTCAGGCAAATCTCCACCTTTGTAGAAGTGGTCAACCGCGGCAGCCTGTCGGCGGCGGCCCGCGCGGAAGGCATAGCGCCCGCCGTTATTGGGCGCCGCCTGGACGCGCTGGAGCAGCGGCTCGGCGTCAAACTACTCCAGCGTACCACGCGCAAGCTCGCGCTGACGGACGAAGGCGCGGCCTTCCTTGAGGATTGCCAACGCATCCTCAGCGACCTGGAAAGCGCAGAAGCGGCGGTGGCGGAGCGTAGCGCGCGCGCCACGGGGCATTTGTTGATCTCCGCGCCGGCAGGCTTCGGACGCCTGCACGTCGCGCCGCTGGTGCCATCCTTTTTAGCGGAACACCGTGACGTGGCGGTGACATTGAACCTGAACGACCGCGTGGTGGACCTGATCGGCGAAGGCGTGGACGTGGCGATACGCATCGCCTCGATGTCCGATTCGAATCTGGTGAGCGTGAAGCTGGCCGATAACCACCGTGTCGTTGTCGGCACGCCGGCCTACCTGAAGCGCCACGGCGTGCCGAAGACGCTGGACGATCTATCCAAGCACAACTGCATGACCATCAGCAGCGAAGGCAGCCAGCGCGGATGGACCTTCCGCGAGGGAGATAAAAACGTGACGCTGAAAATTGCGGGGAATATGAGCTGCAACGACGGCGCGGTATTGCACGACTGGGTATTGGCCGGCAAAGGCCTGGCCTGGCGCTCGATGTGGGAAGTTGGCGCCGATATTGAAGCGGGCCGTTTAAAGCCGGTGCTCAACGAATATTCGGCACCGGGCAATGATATTTACGCGGTATTCGCGCAACGGCGCCACCTGCCACTCCGCATCCGGGCCTTCGTCGACTTCCTGCGCCACACCTACGCCCAGCCGGGCTATTGGCGCAAGGGCTGAGCCCGTGTCACACCTGGGGTGTGACCCCATGGTGTGACACGGCCTCAAGTGTAGGGGCGAAAAAAAATCCTCCGATTTGGAGGATTTTTTATCGTTTTGATCCGTCTCGATTACAGAGGCTGGATGTTCGACGCCTGCTTGCCTTTTGGGCCGGAGGTCACGTCGAAGGACACGCGTTGGTTTTCCTGCAGCGACTTGAAGCCGGTGCTTTGGATAGCCGAGAAGTGAGCAAACAGATCTTCGCCGCCTTCATCAGGGGTGATGAAACCAAAACCCTTTGCGTCGTTGAACCATTTTACGATACCAGTTGCCATTACAATTCCTATTACAGTTAAATGAGCTTTACGCCCGTGATACCGTTTGAACCCAGTCGCCTGAATCTAAACGATCCGCCATTATACCGAAATACCTGTTAAAAACACGCCGCGATGAAAATTAATTCACGCCGTGCTAACAAGTCCCGAACATGTATGGCTAACTATAGACAAGATTTATCAATCTTGTTTGATAAATATCAATCGTGCGCGGCAATTTTCCCTGAGCCAAAATCCTTGTCGGCCCAATGCAACAATGCTTGCACGGCTGTTTCGATGCCGGTCCATGGCGCGCCGGCTTCCAGGACGCCGCGCACCATCTGCTCGATGCGGCGTGCCTCGTCGCCCAACGGGGCCAGGCCAAACGATCCGGCGGAACCGGCAACGCTGTGCAGTGCGTGGTGCAGTTGTTCGATATGCGGTGGGATCAGGTTGCCCTGGCATAGCGCCAGGGCGTCGCGAATGGCCGCCATGCGTTCGGGAACGCTGGCGGCATATTTGTCGCGCAGGGCTTGCAGCCGGTCGTGGAATGCTGGGTCAACCGGCGATGCCATGTCTTACTTGGTCCCGAAAATGCGGTCGCCCGCGTCACCCAGGCCTGGAACGATGTAGGCATGGTCGTTGAGGTGGGAGTCCAGCGAGGCGCAGAAGATCTTCACGTTCGGGTGCGACTTCTGGAACACTTCAATGCCTTCCGGTGCGGCCACCAGGGCCAGGAAGATGATCTGGTCGTCGGATACGCCGCGCTTTTTCAGCACGTCCACCGCGTGCACGGCCGAGTTACCGGTTGCCACCATCGGGTCGCACAGGATAAAGGTACGGTCGGCCAGGTCCGGCAGGCGCACCAGGTACTCGACCGGCTGGTGGGTTTCCGGGTCGCGGAACACGCCGATATGGCCGACGCGTGCCGATGGCACCAGGTTCAGCAGGCCGTCGCTCATGCCTACGCCCGCACGCAGGATAGGCACTACTGCCAGCTTGCGGCCGGCGATCACCGGTGCCTGGATGGTTTCCAGCGGAGTTTCGATTTCGCGTGTGGTCAGCGGCAGGTCACGGGTGATTTCGTAACCCATCAGCAGCGTGATTTCTTTCAGCAGTTCGCGGAAGGTGCGCGTCGACGTCGATTTGTCGCGCATATGGCTCAGCTTGTGCTGGATCAGCGGGTGGTCGGTAATGAACAGGTTGGGAAAGCGCGGATCTTGTTTCATGTCAAATAGGAATAAATTCGTTCAATTGCGCGCATTATCCCAGCCTCAGGCGTTTTCCACCAGCGCCCGCTGTAGAATGGCTTCCCAGTTAGTTCCCGCCGGCAACCGGCCGTACGCGCCGCCCGGCTCGCGCGCCAGCCGGCTGGCGACGAAGGCGGAACTGACAAAGGCCGGGGCATGGCGCAGCAGCAGGCCAGCCTGCACCGCCAGCACGATGCGTTCCGCCAGCTGGCGGGCGCCGAATTCGTCGTCCCTGGCCTTGGGCAGGTCGGACAGCAGCTGGCTGGTGAAGCGTACATAGTCCGGGTCGGCATGGCTGCCCTCGCCCAGTTCGGCGGCCAGTACTTCCGCCGCCTGGCCGGATTTGGACAGGGCACGCAGCAGGTCCAGGCACATCACGTTGCCGGAACCTTCCCAGATCGAGTTCACCGGCAGCTCGCGGTACAGGCGGGCCAGCGAGCTTTCCTCCACATAGCCGCTGCCACCCAGCACTTCCATCGCTTCGGCGCCAAAGCCGGGGCCGCGTTTGCAGATCCAGTATTTGCCGGCCGGGGTCAGCAGCCGCGCGAGCAACGCTTCCGCCGGGTTGTCCATATGGTCGAAACAGCGCGCCAGGCGCATTGCGAAAACGGTTGCCGCTTCCGACTCCAGGGCCAGGTCGGCCAGGACGTTTTGCATCAGGGGCTGTTCGGCCAGCGGCTTGCCGAAAGCGCTGCGCCGGCGGGCATGGTGCAGCACCTGGGTCAGTGCGGCGCGCATGATGCCGGCCGTGCCGAGCACGCAATCGAGCCGGGTGTGGTTGCCCATTTCCAGAATGGTTGGCACGCCGCGGCCCAGCGGGCCAAGCAGCCAGCCATAGGCGCCGGTGAATTCGACTTCGGACGAGGCATTCGATTTATTCCCGACCTTTTCCTTCAGGCGCTGCACGCGCACCTGGTTGCGCGAGCCATCCGGCAGGAAGCGCGGCACGAGGAAGCAGCTCAAGCCCGCATCGCCAGCCTGGGCCAGCACCAGGTGGGCATCGCATTGCGGCGCGGAGAAGAACCATTTGTGGCCGGTCAGGCGATACACCGGTTCGCTGTCGGCACCGAACAGCGCCCGCACCTCTCCCGCGCCCACCGCTTCAGCCTGCGTCGTGTTGGCGCGCAGGTCGGAACCTCCCTGCTTTTCGGTCATGCCCATGCCGATCAGCGCGCCGCGTTTTTCATCGATCGGCAGCGGGCTCGGATCGTACACGCGCGACAGGATTTTCGGCAGCCAGCGCGCGCAAAGGCCTGGGCTTTGGCGCAGCGCCGGCACGCTGGCATAGGTCATGGTGATCGGGCATTGGGCGCCGTTTTCGACTTGCCCGAACAGGATGTAGCGCGCCGCGCGTGCCACCTGTGCGCCGTGGTGCGGATGTTTGCCTTCCCATGGCGAGGCATGGGCGCCGGCCGCGATCATCAGCTCCATCAGCCTGTGCCAGGCAGGGTGGAATTCGACTTCGTCGATCCGGTGTCCTGCGCGGTCGAAATTCTTCAGGACGGGCGGATGGGCGTTGGCCTGCTGCGCCAGCTCCTGCATCTCGGCAGTGCCAAGTTCGGCGCCCAGTTCCATCAGCGAAG
>JBCNOX010000518.1:0-4177 GCA_039593645.1 Pseudoduganella sp. | reverse complement strand
TACTTCATGCACCCCTTGCAGGTCGCTGCGGAACATGCAGGCCTGCCTTACGTCAGCGTCCTGCTGTCCCATGCTGGGGTGCCGAGCGATTACGTCAACCCGCTCGGGCTGTCGATGGTAGGCCGGCGCGGCAATCGCCTGTTGTGGTGGCTGACCCGGACTCTCCTGAATCGTACGGTGCGGCACTATCCGGACCGGCTGCGCAAGCAACTGGGCATGGCGCCAATGCGCGACATCGTATCCGACGTCTGGGTGTCGCGCTACCTTGCGTTGGTGGCGGTCAGCCCCCAGCTCTGCCCGCGGCAGCCAGACTGGCCGGAAACGATCCAGGTGTGCGGCTTCCTGGACCGGCCGAACTGCGAGCTGGAAGGCGTATTGCCCCCGGCTTTAAGCGACTTCCTGGCGGCCGGGGAGGCGCCGGTCTATATGACGTTCGGCAGCTGGATGCCCAAGGACATTGAGGGGCAGGCGTCGGCGCTGCGCTTGCTGACCGATGCTGCGCGCCAGGCGAACTGCCGTGCCATCATCCAGTGCAGCGACTGGCAAGCCTGCGGCTTCAGCTCTGACGACCAGGTGCTGTATGTCGCCGCGGCGCCGCACCACCAGATCTTCCCCCATTGCGTGGCAATTGTTCACCATGGCGGCGCCGGCACGACGCAATCCGCAACGCTGGCCGGCAAGCCTTCGATTGTGGTCGCCAATCTTAGTGAGCAGGAACACTGGGGGCGCGAGCTGCAGCGGATCGGCGTCGCTGGCAGGCCGGCCAAACGCCGCAAGGTGACGGCGGACAGCCTCGCCGCGCAAATTCGCCAACTGCGCAACTCCCCCGCGATGGCCGAGCGGGCGCGCCGCGTCGGCGAAGCGATGCGGCAGGAGGATGGCGTTGCGCACGCGGTACGGCAAATTGAATTGCGTAGCCGCGAATCCTTTTGACGTCTTGCTGCCTCTTAGCTGGTGATTTCAACCAGCCTGGGAGGCAACATGGATGACCTGAAGTACGCAAAAGACCTGATTCAGTTCGCGCCGCGGGAGGCAAAAGCCTTCCTGGACCTGAAGGCCACGGCAGAGCGCCAAGACGGGGTAATTCCCGCCAAATACCGCGAACTGGTGTCGATCGGCGTGGCGCTGACCACGCAGTGCACCTATTGCATCGATGCGCACACAAAAAATGCGCTCGAGGCCGGGGCGACGCGGCAGGAAATTGCGGAAGTGGTGTTTATCGCCGCCGCGCTGCGGGCCGGCGCGGCAGTAGGACATGGCCTGCTGGCCATGAAAAAGGCCAGCGAAAGCCGGCCTTGGGAGGAATATCAACGGTAGAAAGCTTCTACCTTGCCTTTCAGCTTGATCAGCATCGGCTGGCCGCGGCGGTCTTTGGCCGTCGCGTGCTGGACTTTGATCCAGCCTTCGCTGATGCAGTATTCCTCAACGTCAAAGCGCTCTTTGTCGTTGAATTTGATGCCAATATCGTGCTCGAACACGGCAGCCACGTGGTGCGGGCTGCGCGGGTCGATCGACAGGTGGTCCGGGAGTTCAGGGCGGGTAGTATCGTTCATGGGGCAGGATTATACCGGAAGCCGGACCAGCACCCGCACTATACCGGCCAGGCGCGGTCGATGATGGCGGGCAGGTCGGCGCTGCCGGGCAGGGCGCCGTAGATGCGGCCGTGGGACGGGTCGAAGCGGCTGGCGATGAAGGCGTCGGCGACGGCGGCCGGGGCGCGGTCGCGCAGCAGGCGGGCCTGGATCAGCAGGACCAGCGCCTGGGCGCTGCGGCGGGCCAGCGCTTCCTGCGGTGCGGCGGGATCGACCAGCAGGCGGTCCAGCGCGGCGAGATGCGGATGCAGCACGGCGTCGGCGTGGCAGCCATCGTGCAGGTCGGCCAGCAGCGCGGCCATGGCTTCCGGCTCGCGGGAGACGGCGCGCAGCAGGTCGAGCGCCATCACGTTGCCGGAACCTTCCCAGATCGACAGCACCGGGGTTTCGCGATACAGGCGCCCCATCGGCCCCTCATCCATATAGCCGTTGCCGCCGAAGACCTCCATTGCCTCGGCCGACAGTTCGATCGAGCGCTTGGTGGTCCACAGCTTGGCGGCCGGGGTGACAATGCGCTGGTAGGCGCGTTCCAGCGGCGTGTCGCCTTTGTCGAAGGCTTCGGCCATGCGCATCATCAGTTGCGTGGCTGCTTCGCTTTCCAGCGCCATATCGGCCAGCACGTTCTGCATCAGCGCCTGGTCGACCAGCCGCTTGCCGAAAGCGTGCCTCTGGCGCGCATGGTGGATCGCCTGCACCACGCATTGCCGCATCAGGCTCGCCGCGCCCATCACGCAATTCAGCCGCGTGATGTTGGCCATCTCGATAATGGTCGGGATGCCGCGGCCTTCCTTGCCTACCATGCGGCCCCAGGCGCCGTGGAATTCCACTTCGCTGCTGGCGTTGGAGCGGTTGCCGATCTTGTCCTTCAGGCGCTGTATCTGCACCGCGTTCTTGCTGCCGTCCGGGCGGTAGCGTGGCACGAAGAAGCACGACAGGCCGCCTTCGGTGCGTGCCAGCACCAGGTGGGCATCGCACATCGGCGCGGAAAAGAACCATTTGTGTCCGGTCAGCTCATAGCCGCCGGCCACCGGCTCGGCGCGCGTGGTGTTGGTGCGCAGATCGGAGCCGCCTTGTTTTTCCGTCATGCCCATGCCGACCAGGATCGAATCCTTCTGCTCCAGCGGGATGTCGCGCGGGTCGTAACTGCGCGAAAAGAGCTTGGGCGCCAGCGCTTCGAACAGTCCCGGCTCCTGCCGCAGAACGGGCACACAGGCCAGCGTCATCGAATGCGGGCACTGGCTGCCGGACTCGATCTGGTGGTGCATCGAGAAGGCGGCCGCGTAAGCTGCCCAGGCACCCGGCCGCGTGTCGGAGAAGGGTTGGGTGATCATGCCCTGTTCGCGCGCCATGCGCATCATGCCATGCCAGGCTGGATGGAATTCGACGCGGTCGATGCGGCGGCCCTGGCGGTCGAAGGTGTGCAGTTCGGGTGTGTGGTGGTTGGCGTCTTCGGCCATGCGGATCGTGGCCTCGCTGCCCAGCCGGGCGCCGTAAGCTTCCAGCTCGGCTTCATGGGCGCCGGCGCCGGCGCGGCAAATACCCTCCTGCAGCGCGAGGTCGCTGTTATACAGGTTATAGCCTTTCAATTCCTGGGTCAGGTTGTCCATTGCGGCACAGCTCCTTGATTAATGTGCAAGAAAGTGTAATGCTCGGCCCTTCCCAGGGTGTTCGGATTCCGACCATGCATGCACCACTTACCGTTGCGCCGAAGCGGCGAAAACCGACACAGTCACGCGCCCGCGCCACGGCGCAGGCCATTGAACAGGCCTTCATGCAACTGCTTGTCGAAAAGGGCTATGCGCAGGTGAGCATTCGCCAGGTGCTGGCGCTGGCTGGTGTCGGCGCGGGCAGCTTTTACGAATACTTCGCCAGCAAGGAAGCGCTGGCGGCCGTCAGCATCCGTCAGCGCGTGCGAGCGATTGCCAACGATTTGGAGCGGGCGGTTCAGGCGGCAGCCGGCCTGCCGCTGCCGGAGCGGGTCGATGCGCTGCTGGACGTGCAGTTGCAGGCGCCGCTGGCAGAACCCGAACGGTGGGCTGCCCTGTTCCACCTGGAGCGCCAGGTTTCGAAGCCGCAGGCATTCCGTGAGCTTTACCGGGAGTTCGTGCGCTTGTGGGAGCGCGGCCTGGGCGCCGGCGCAGACTGGCCGGCCGGGGCAGCGCTGGCCGATGCGGCATTCGCGGCGCATGCCGTCGCTTACAGCCTGGTGTCGCAGACCTTGATGGCGCGCAGCGAACGGCCCGACGCGGCAGCGCTGCGGGCGCTGGTGCGGCAGGCGGTGCATGGCTATTTGTCCGTGCTCGCGCCGCGCGCTTACCGGGGTTGTCTTTCGTTCTGATCCAGACGCCAGGCGCGGCGCTGCTCAAGCAGGCAGCGTAAACTGCGACTGCAGGAAGCTGGCAATCTTCTGCTGCGTGGTGGGCAGGTAGGGGATGTTCAAGTGGTCCGAATCGGGAATGATTTCGTCGTGGTGCAGGCAGGTCAGCTTGCTGACCAGCTCATTGGTGTGCGAATGCGGCACGATATCGTCGCTGGCCGCGCGCAGTACGTAAGTCGGCGCCGCCAGCTGGGTCGCGTGCTTGACC
>JBCNOX010000517.1:0-4203 GCA_039593645.1 Pseudoduganella sp. | reverse complement strand
CGCATGCCCAACGCATGCGCCGACCGCAGGTTTTCCAGCGTGTCTTCGACAAGGATACACCGGCGCGGGTCCAGGGCCTTCCGCCGCATCAGCCGCCGCAACATGATACGCGATGGCTTGGGGCGCAACTGGCGATGTACCCGCATTGATTCGATGGTGACCTGGTCGCTGAAGTGGCGACCGATACCCATATGTCCGATAACCCTGCGGGCGTAATCGCGCGGCGCGTTGGTCAGCAGGATCTTGCGGCCCGGCAGGCGGCGCAGCAGCTGGCCCAGGCCGCGCTCATAACGAATCATCGAATCTATTTCCGGCAAGTCGTGCGTCTCGCGCAGGAAATGGGCTGCATCGACCCCATGGTGGCGCACCAGGCCGAGCAGGGTGGCGCCATAGCGCTGCCAGTAAAGCGCGCGAGTGGCGCTGATTTCCTCGGCGCTGGCCGGTGTTACGCCGTCGCCCAGCACGCGCGCCATGTACGCGTTCATCTTCTCCACCATGGCAGGGAAGATGGCATGCGATGCATTGTGCAGCGTGTTGTCCAGGTCGAACAGCCAGACCGGTGCCAAAGGTTTAATATTCACGTTCTACTTGGAGAGACTATGCGACGCACGATTATAGTGATGTTTTGCCTTCTGCTTGGACTGAGCTTCTCGGCCACCGCCGCCCCGCCCGCGCGCGGCGCACTGTACAAGCTGGAATACGCGGGCAATACGTCCTGGCTGTTCGGAACGATCCACGTAGGCATTCCCGATTTTTATCCGCTGGAACCGCGCGTGACGCAGGCCATGGAGCGTGCCACGGCGATAGCGCTGGAAGTGGACCCGGCCGCCGACCCGGCCAAGTCGATGGCCGTGATGCGCGAGTACGGTTTGTATGCACCCGGCGCCGGCAGCGCCATGACCGACATCCGCCCCGAATACCGCCCGCGCCTGGAAAGCATGCTGAAAAAACACGGCATCGCCCCGGAAATGGTGGCGCCGATGAAGCCCTGGCTGATCGTGATGATGATCACCCTCGGCGAATACCGCGCCCTGGGTTATCGTCCGGAGCTGGGCGTCGACCTGCAACTGGCGCGGATTGCGCATGGCCGCAAGCAGCGCGTGGTGGAACTCGAATCGGTGGGAGGCCAGGCCGCGCTGTTCGGGCGACTGTCGCCCCAGGAGCAGGCGCGCTTCCTGGAGGACAGCCTGGATACCTTCGAAGACAGCAAGCAGGGCGTGCAGCCGCGCGACCTGGTCGAAGCCTGGGCTGCCGCCGATGCGTCCAGATTCGAGGCGCTGGCGCGCGAAGTGGAAGAGGACAAGACCTTTTCCGGCAAATTCATGAAGCAGGTGTTGCTGAACGAGCGCAATCCCGTGCTGGCCGACGGCATCGTGGAAATGATGAAAAAAGAACAGCACAGCTTTGCCGCTATCGGCACTCTGCATCTGGTCGGATCGGGGAATGTTGCGGAACTGCTGCGCCAGCGTGGCGTGAAAGTAGAGCGAATCTACTAAGGAGAATGGTGCCCTTGACGTGGATTGAACACGTGGCCTCTCCCTTACCAAGGGAGTGCTCTACCACTGAGCTACAAGGGCATTCACGATTTTGGCGGCTGTTGAAAACCGCCAAAAATTTTAGTGAGACCGGATCATAGTGCCAAAAGCCTGTTCGGTCAAGACTTCCAGCAGCAGGCTGTGTTCAATTCGCCCGTCGATGATGTGCACGGTGTTCACGCCAGACTTGGCCGCGTCCAGTGCGGAAGAGATTTTTGGCAGCATGCCGCCGGAAATCGTACCGTCTGCGAACATTTCGTCGATTTCGCGCGCCGACAGGTCGGTCACCAGGTTGCCGTTCTTGTCCTGCACCCCGGCGATGTTGGTCATCATGATCAGCTTTTCGGCCTTCAGGATCTCGGCGATCTTGCCGGCAACGACGTCAGCGTTGATGTTGTAAGCCTGGCCATCTTTGCCGAAGCCGATCGGGGAAATAATTGGAATAAAGGCATCGTCCTGCAGGGCTTTCACCACGGCCGGGTTGATTGCCTCGATTTCGCCGACGAAGCCGATGTCCAGGAACTCGCCTGGTTTTTCCTTGTCCGGCATGGACATTTTGCGGGCGCGGATCAGGCCACCATCCTTGCCGGTCAGGCCCACTGCCTGGCCGCCGTAGTGGTTGATCAGCATCACGATGTCCTGCTGTACTTCACCGCCCAGCACCCACTCCACCACTTCCATGGTTTCTTCGTCGGTAATACGCATGCCCTGCACGAAGGTACCCTGCTTGCCGATCTTCTTCAGTGCATTGTCGATCTGCGGGCCGCCGCCGTGCACCACGACCGGGTTCATGCCCACCAGTTTCAGCAGGATCAGGTCGCGCGCGAAGCCATGCTTCAGGCGCTCTTCGGTCATGGCATTGCCACCGTATTTGATCACGATGGTTTTGCCGTGGTAATTACGGATATACGGCAGCGCCTCGGCCAGGATCTGGGCCTTGACCTGGGGCGTGACAGCGCTCAGGTCAGTGGACATATCCGGGTCGTGGGCAGGCAGGTTAGTCATGGCGAAATTCCACAAAAAAGGTCAATGGTGCGCATTATAGGGCCAATCGAGTTGTAATTTACGGTTTGATCCGCTAGTCTGGCCTCTCCCTTACGCATGATTGCATTGAAGATATGAGCACCTGTGAGCGTTGCGGCGCCGAGTTCCACTGCGCAATGGCCGATGCGCCTCCCGGCCAGAAGCCGACCGGGACGCCAGGCGAAACGCCGTGCTGGTGCACGTTCCTGCCGCCTGCCGTGCCGGTACCCGGCGCCGGGGCGGTTGGATGCTGGTGTCCTGAGTGCCTGCGTGCCCATATCGCCGCCCTGGAAACTCCCTGATGTCGCTCGATCCAAACCTGCTGGGCTTTGTCGCCGCCTTCTGCACCACTTTTGCCTTTGTACCGCAAGTCCTGCTGGTCTGGCGCCAGCGTCACGCTGACGGCATTTCCACCGGCATGTACCTGATCTTCAGCTTTGGCGTGCTTCTTTGGCTGATCTATGGCCTGCAAACCAATGCCTGGCCGGTGATCATTGCCAATGGCATTACCCTGGTGCTGGCCCTGTGCGTGCTGGCGATGAAACTGCATTTTTCGCGGCGCTGAAAAAGCGCATCATCTCGCGGCTGGCATTCGGCCCGCGCGGATCGGTATAGCTGCCTTCCGCACTGCCCCCCGACCAGGCGTGGCCGGCACCGTGGATCACCCAGTGCTCGCCCAGCGGCGAGCCGTCATCCAGCCAGTGCGCTTTCAGGGTGAATGAGTGGCCGTCCGGCACCTGGCCCGCCAGTGTGGCCGGATTGGCCAGTTCGCCCAGCGGGTGACTGCGCAAGCCCTGCGCCAGTACTTCCTCGCCGTTGGCCGGGTGCACGGTGCGGTCCTGATCCCCATGGAATACGATGACCGGCTGTCCCGCGGTCAGCGCCGCCTGCGCGCGGGCCGCGCCGCGCCGCATGGCCAGCAAGGCCGAAGGCAGGTTGCGTGCGGCGGCGAAAGGCAGGCCGGAATGGACGCCCACGGCGGCATACAGGTCGGGATACAAGGTGCCTACGATGACGGCCATGGCGCCGCCCGCCGACAGGCCGGCGATATACACTTGGCTTTGCAGTACGGGGTAGCGCGTCATCACCTCGCGCGTCATGGCGGCGATGATGGCCGGCTCGCCCTGGCCACGCTCCTGGTCGAGAGCACTGAACCAGTTCCAACATCGGGTATGGTTGGCGTCCGGCGCTTGCGCAGGGTACAGCACCAGGCAGCCACGCTCCTCGGCTACCGCGTTCATTTGCGTGCCGGCCGCGAAGTCGTCGGGATCCTGCAGGCAGCCGTGCAGCATCACCAGCAGCGGCATCGGCTGGCCTTCGTAACAGGATGGCACGTACAGTTTGTAACTTCGGCTGCCGGCGCGGCAATGAAAATCGCCACCGATAAATTGCGGCTGGCCGGGGTCCATGCGGCCCAGGCGGCGGCGCGCGAGCTGTCCCAGCGCGCGGGAAAACCAATGGCGATCGAGCTTCATAAGCACCTCGGAGGCTGGTTGGTCAGGCTGTCTCCTCGCCACTCCTTATTGTTCTGGTGCCCCCTCAGTATACGGCCATTCCGGGCATTTTTGCCGCACTGCGGTAAAATGTCGGCCATGAGTACTGAACTGCCGCCAGGCGCACCGGAACTGGCTACACCCGTGCCTTC
>JBCNOX010000516.1:0-4207 GCA_039593645.1 Pseudoduganella sp. | reverse complement strand
CCTAGTTCGATCACGCGGTTCGGCGGGATCTGGTAGTAGTCCGCCGCGGCGCGCGCATTGCGCGACATCGCCACGAACAGATGCTCGCGCCACGGCGCCATGCCGGCGCCCGGCGACGAGATCACGGTCTGGCGCGCGATGAAGAAGGAAGTCTCCATCATCTCGAACTTCAGGCCTCTTTCTTCGCACAGTGCCATGATGGCCGGAACGTCCGGCTCGTCCTTGAAGCCGTAATTGATATTCAGCTGGTAGCACTCATGGCCGAGGGCCGTAACGCGCACCTGCTCTTCCGGCGGCACATAAGGCTCCTCAACGATATGCACGGTGAAGAACACCACGCGCTCATGCAGCACCTTGTTGTGCGACAGGTTGTGCAGCAGCGCGTGCGGCACGCCATCGCTCTCGCCGCGCAGGAATACGGCAGTTCCAGGCACGCGGGTCGGCGGCGCCATGAACAGGGAGTTCAGGAAGTCTTCCAGCGGGATCGCGTGCTTTTCCAGGTTCTTGAACACCAGCTCGCGGCCGGTGCGCCAGGTCAGCATGGTGGTGAACAGCGCGGTGCCGAGCAGCAGCGGGAACCAGCCGCCGTGGAACAGCTTCAGCGCGGACGACGAGAACAGCATGATGTCGATCACGATGAAGAAGCCGGTCGCGGCAAAACACAGCACCAGCGGCAGATGCCAGCGGTAACGGATCACGAAGAAAGTGAGGATCGTCGTAGCCAGCATGGTCGCGGTCACAGCGATGCCGTAGGCGCCAGCCAGGTCATCAGAGTTCTGGAAGCCGACTACCGCGATCAGCACCACGATCAGTTGCAGCCAGTTCACCACCGGAATGTAGATCTGGCCGATCTCGCTTTCCGAGGTGTGCTGCACGCGCATGCGCGGCAGCATGCCCAGCGCGATGGCCTGCTTGGTCATCGAGAAGGTACCGGAGATGGTGGCCTGCGATGCAATCACCGCCGCGGCGGTGGACAGCATCACCAACGGGTAGACACTCCAGGCGCCCAGCTGGTTATAGAACGGGTTGGAGATCGCTTCGGGATTCCGGATCAGCAACGCACCCTGGCCGAAATAGTTCAGTACCAGGGCCGGGAAAGCGATCCAGAACCATGCCATGCGGATCGGGCGCTTGCCGAAGTGGCCCATGTCGGCGTACAGCGCTTCGGCACCGGTGATCGCCAGCACCACGGCGCCCAGTGCAACGAAGGCGACAAAGCCGTTATCGCGCATGAAAATGATGGCGTAATAGGGATTCAGCGCTTCCAGGATGGCCGGCGTCTCGAGAATGTTGACCACGCCCATGGCGGCCAGCACCGCAAACCACAGCGTCATGATGGGACCGAAGAAGCGGCCGATACCGGCAGTGCCGTGGCGCTGCACGGAGTACAGCGTGACCAGCACGACGATGGTCAGCGGTACCACGTATTGCGCAAGGCCCGGCGCGGCGACTTCCAGGCCCTCGATCGCACCCAGCACGGAAATGGCCGGGGTGATGACCGAATCGCCATAGAACATGGTGGCGCCAAAGGTACCGATCAGCAGCAGCGGAAAGTGCGCTTTGGGTGCAGCCTTATGCACCGAGTTCAGCGCCAGCGCCATCAGGGCCATGATGCCGCCTTCGCCGCGGTTATCTGCACGCAGCACAAGGCTGACATACTTCAGCGACACGATCAGGGTCAGGCTCCAGAAGATCAAGGAAATGATCCCCAGCAAATTGGCCTGGTTCAGCATGAGACCGTGGGTCGGGTGGAATACGGTTTTCAGGGTATAGAGGGGGCTGGTACCGATATCGCCGTAGACGATGCCAATGGCGGCCAGCGTCAATGCAGCTACGCTGCTTTTCTTATGTTGTGACAAGATTTCACCCAAAATTGGTTTTGGTGCATCGCACAATAGGCCAACTATAGGCCTTTTGCAAGTTTTTTACTCCGCCGGTGAAAACCTGACGGATATGCTATTTTCCATCTTTACGCATAGAAAATCACCGCTCTCATGAATACCGGCATGCTGTACGCCGCAGGCGCTTTCCTGTCCTGGGGACTGTTCCCGCTGTATTTTCACGCAATTAAGAATGTACCGGCGTCCGAAATTCTCGCGCACCGCATGGCATGGTCGCTGCTATTCCTGATGCTGGTGCTGGGGGTGCGCCGCCAATGGAAATGGCTGCCGCAAGTGCTGCGCCAGCCGAAAGTTGTGGGCAGCTTCCTGGCCAGCGCTTTCCTGCTGAGTGCGAACTGGTTCGTGTATATCTGGGCGGTCAACAACGGCCACGTGGTCGATGCCAGTCTGGGCTACTTCATCAACCCGCTGGTCAATGTGCTACTGGGCATGCTGGTGCTGAAGGAAAAGTTGCGCCGAGGGCAGTGGATTGCCATCGGGGTTGCGGCCACCGGGGTGGCCTGGCTGACCTGGCAGGGCGGCCAGGTGCCGTACATCGCGCTGGTGCTGGCCCTGAGCTTTGGCGCGTACGGACTGCTGCGCAAGACTGCGGCATTGGCGGCGCTGGAAGGCCTGTCGTTCGAAACCCTGATCCTGTTCCCGCTGGCGGTAGCCTACCTCGGCTGGCTGGTGTACCACGGCCAGAGCGTGTTCCTGAATGCCGACTCGGACAGCACTCGCTGGCTGTTGGCTGCAGCCGGCCCGACCACGGCGATTCCCCTGCTGCTCTTCGCCGCTGGCGCCCGGCGCATCCCGATGTCAGTGCTGGGCATGCTGCAATACATGTCGCCCTCGCTGCAGATGTTGCTCGGCGTCTGGGTCTTCAACGAGGCGTTTTCTTCGACCAAACTGGTGGGCTTCCTGTTCATCTGGAGCGCATTGGCGATCTATATGCTGGAGGGCTGGTTGACCAACAGAAAAGCGAGTTGAGTGTCGGAAAATTTTACACATTAGGTCTTTGATAAGCTCAATTTCTCATGCTCAATTTAAATTACCCCATTAAAATCAATCACCTGGATGGGACTCTTGCTTATCAGGCATGACAATTGCTTGATAGTACATTCCAACTCAGGAGAATAAGAATGGCAAGCAAAAAGTTTCTGGCAGGTATCGCCGCATTGGTCGTCGCTGCTAACGTACATGCTCTTCCAATGTCGCTGACCAAGAACGTCGCCGCGGGCGATCTTCTGGTATCCGGTACCGGCAAGACTTTCGAGATCAACGTCAACGATCTGCTGGCTGGCAATGGCTTGGGCAGCAAGGCAATCTCGCTGGGGCAGTTGACTGTTTTCGGGCACTCGGATGCTGATTACAAAACCCACATCGACGCCTTCGGCAACTACAAGTTCACCGGCACCCGCACCCACTACAACGCGGGCGCTTGCAACCATGGCGTTTGCAGCGTCACCGACAATGTCTACACCAGGACCGGCAGCTCGTACCACTACGACAATATCAGCGACACCATGAAGGTGACCGTCGGCGACTCGAGCGACAGCGACACTGCAGGGCTGCAGCAAAGCTATGAGAAAGCGACGACCAGCGAAGACAAAAGGAACGGCAGCGCGCGTTGGGGCTGGAACATTTACGAAACCACCGCCGACGACTACTACCGTTCCTATAGTGGCGACCTGAGCGTCACCCTGGACCTGGACAGCAAAGCACTCAGCGACATCATCAAGGACGGCATCCTGAGCCTGTCGATCTTCGGCGTTCGCGGCCAATTCAACGTTGACAGCCTGCGCCTGGACCTGCTGGCCAACTTGCCTGAACCTGCCGACGACACCAAGGTGCCGGTCCCGACCAGCCTGCTGCTGACCGGCCTCGGCCTAGCAGCCCTGGCCACCGTGCGCCGCCGCAAAGCATAAGCGAACTCTCGCGCCCAAAAGGACCCGGCACTTGCCGGGTCTTTTTTTATGCGCCACCACAATGCGCTAAACTAGCGCCTTTACGAACCGACAAGAACACATACCGTGGCCAATTACGTCTATACCATGAACCGCGTGGGCAAAATCGTCCCACCGAAACGTCAGATTCTGAAGGACATTTCGCTGTCCTTCTTCCCGGGCGCCAAGATCGGCGTGCTGGGCCTGAACGGCTCCGGCAAATCCTCCCTGCTGAAAATCATGGCAGGCATCGACACCGACATCCAGGGCGAAGCACGCCCGATGCCTGGCCTGAACATCGGCTACCTGCCGCAGGAGCCGCAGCTCGATCCTGAAAAAACCGTGCGCGAAGAAGTGGAGTCTGGCCTGGGTGAAGCCTTC
>JBCNOX010000515.1:0-4208 GCA_039593645.1 Pseudoduganella sp. | reverse complement strand
ACCCTGACCGGCTTGCCCAATCGCAGCCAGTTCTACGATTCGCTGATGCTGTCGCTGAAACAGGCGGCCGAGCATAACTGGGCGCTGGCGGTGCTGTTCCTCGATATGGACCGCTTCAAGAACATCAACGACACGCTGGGCCATTCCATCGGCGACGAGTTGCTGCGGCAATTCTCCAGCCGGCTGGTGGAGTGCCTGCGCGTGCGCGACACGATCGGGCGCTTTGGCGGCGACGAGTTTGCGGCGATCCTGATGCTGCCGGAGGGCGCGCAGAATGCCATCGCGGTGGTCGACAAGATCCGTGAGTCGATGCGACAGCCTTTCGACCTGAAGGGGCACGAGGTGACGGTAACGGCCAGCATCGGCATTTCCGTCTTCCCTGACGACGGCAGCGACCCCGATACCCTGATCCAGTATGCCGATACGGCGATGTACCGGGCCAAGGAAGCGGGGCGCGACGCCTTCCGCTTCTTCACGGCGGAGATGAATGCGCAATCGCTGGCCCGGCTGGATATGGAAAATGCGCTGCGCCGCGCGATCGACAACAACGAATTCAGGCTGTTCTACCAGCCCAAGGTGCATATCGCTTCCGGCCGCATCAGCGGGGCCGAGGTGCTGCTGCGCTGGGAGCGGCCGGGCCATGGCATGGTGTCGCCGGCGCTGTTCATCCCGCTGCTGGAAGAGACAGGCCTGATCGTGCGCGTGGGCAGCTGGGTGATCCACGAGTCCTGCCACAAGATTGCTGAATGGGCCAAGGGCGACGTCGGACCGGTGCACTTGTCGGTCAACGTGTCGGGCATCCAGTTCTTCGTCGGCGGGCTGGAAGAGGAGGTGATGCGGGCTATCAAGGAGAACGATATCTCGCCGGAGCTGCTGGAACTGGAGCTGACTGAAAGCTCGCTGATGTCCAACGCCGAAGAAACCATCACCGTGCTGCAGAACCTGAAGGCGCTCGGCATCAAGATCTCGATCGACGATTTCGGCACGGGCTATTCTTCGCTGGCGTACCTGAAGCGCTTCCCGATCGACAAGCTGAAGATCGACATTGCCTTTGTGCGCGAGGTGACCAGCAACCCGGACGATGCGGCGATTGTGCTGGCCATTATCAATATGGCGCACAGCCTGAAACTGAAAGTGATTGCGGAAGGCGTGGAGAAGGACGCGCAACTGTCCTACCTGCGGCGCCACGATTGCGATGAGATGCAGGGCTATTATTTCAGCCGCCCATTGCAGGAGGGTGACTTCGTGCAGATGCTGCGCGAGGGCCGCCACCTGCAAACGCCAAACGACGAGAATATCGTCGACCAGCAAACCTTGCTGATCGTCGACGATGACGCCTTCATGCTTGATGTGCTGAGCGATTTCCTGGCGCAGGACGGCTACCGGATCCTGACGGCGCAGACGGCGGCGGAAGGCTTCGACGTGCTGGCGCGGCATCGCGTGCAGGTGATCCTGTGCGACCAGTGCATGCCGATGATGACGGGCACCGAGTTCATGGAGCGGGTCAAGAACCTGGCGCCGGACACGTTCCGGATCATGCTGTCGGCCTATGCCGACCTGACGCCGATCATGGCTGCCATCAACCACGGAGCGATCGACCGCTTCTACACCAAGCCGTGGAAGGGGGCAGTCCTGCGCGAAAATATCCGCGAGGGCTTCCGGCTGCATTCGCAGATCCGGGCGCCGCACTATCTCAATTAGTCAGCCACGCGGCCAAGTGCTGCGAAGTGCAGGACCCAGCGGCCTTTCTCCGCCTTGACCAATTCCGCTGCCTCGTTGTCGTAGAACGCACCGACCGGGCAGGCGCCCAGGCCCCTTGCCACAGCGCCGAGCAGCCAGCGTTCGCCCATCAGGCCCGCTTCCAGGAAAGCCATGCGGTAGCCGCGAGCGCCGTTCCTCAGCGCTTGCACGCTGTCGGCTGACAGGATGAGGACGACGGCGGCGTCGCCGATCACGTCCTGGTCCAGTGCAGCATTGCGGGCCTGGGCGGCGAAGTCGCCGAGTTGCACTGGCTGCAGCGCGTGCCGGGCGGGCAGGTAACGGTAGACGCCGGGCTGAAGTCCCGCCACGCGATTGACGACCAGATCCGCATGTAGCGCGCCGGACAGCAGTGGCGGCTGCGACATGTCTGCCAGTATCGATGCCAGTTGCTGAAGTTCGACCGGCCGCTCGGAGTAGCGCCGCTGGCTGCGTCGCTGCAGGATCGCGCGGGCCAGGTCCAGTTCGGCTGCGGAAGCTGCCGGCAGCGCCACCAGCCCGGCTTCACCGGGGGCGCGACCTTTGCCACCGCCATCACGGACGTCGTTCGCCTGCTTGGTCGCGAGTGAAGTAGCGGCGTGGACTTGGCCGGTAAGCCCAAGGCCAGTTGTCGTGGTCGATGCGCCGCTACCCGCACGGGGCGGCCTGGGCGTCTGTGGCGGCGCCGCTGGCGCCATGCCAGCGCTGCTGGAGAACGCCACTGCCGCAATCACGCCTTCCTGCAAGCCGTCCAGCCCGAACAGCGATGCCAGCGCCATTTCATCGAACTGTTCGAGCAAGGTCGGCCGCACACCGACATAATGTCCCGCCAGCCGCGCATTCTCCAACAGATGGCCGAGATCGGCCGAAACGTAGCGGTAGGCTCGATCGCGGTATTTGTAGCCGGTGCGCTGGAATACAGCCGACACCACCATCAGCAAATCCTCGCCGGCCGCATCCCCGCCGGCGGGCAGCCCGCCAAGGCGCGCCAATCGGTGCCGGTCGGAATCGAAATGGTAAAGCCCAGGTTGCAGGCCGTCCACGCGCCGGGCCAGCAAATAAAGCTCCGCGGGAAACAGCGCGCCGGAAGAGGGCGCGGCGCGCAATGCCAGCCCGCCGCGCCTTGCCGTGACGCCGGCAGTCAGGTGCAGCAACTGGCCCACCGCCGAAAGATCAAGCTTCCGCGGCGAGGCCGGATCGGCCAGGCCATGCAACATGGCTCCAAGACTGCGCGAACCTGCATCGCTTGCCTGAGCGTGTGGCAGCGTGATGTGAGGCGCCTCGGGGTATGTTTTGAACGGCGCCGGTTGCGAGCCCCAATCAACTGCGGGGCCACGGCGCAATACGCCGCTGCGGGAAGAAGAGGAGGCTTCATGGTAGTGCAGCGCTGTCTCAATATCCGCCGCTAAGGCATCCCCAATCAGTACTTGCTCGCCAGCCACCGGCGGCGCGCCACGGCCACCCCAATGCACTCCGAGCGCGAACGCCAGCACCACCGCCCCTGCCGCGCCAGCGACACGCGCCGCGCCGCGCCTTACGCGGGAGCCAGCGGGCAGCAGACCCTGCGCCGCCGGCTCGGCCGCCGCAGCGGGAGGCGCCGCCCGCCGCCGCAGCCAGCGCAAGGCTGTCGGCAGATTGAAAAACAAATGCAGCGACACCAGCAGCAGCGTCACATACCCGAACAGGTAATGCCAGTCGAACACCGGCAATTGCTGGTTAGCGACCCAGAACAGCCCCAGCCCGGCAGTGGAGAGAAGGTAGGCCATCAGCAGCAAGCTGCTGTGCATGTTGACGGCAAGGCGCGACGGCGCCTTCCCGCGCCAGGCCAGCGCGAGCAGGGCGGCATACACCGCCAACGGCAGCAGCACCCACAGGATTTTCGGCCCCATGCGGGCATTGTAGACCGCATTAGAAGCCCTGTTCTAGAGAGAGCGCCGTACAATTCACGGAGAATCAATACAGGAGCCGCCGCCATGGGTAAAAAGACGAAATCGTTTGAGGAAAGCGAAGAACGGCTGACCAAGGCAGTACGCGAATCGGCGCAGGAAATCTGGAAGGCGGGCCTGGGCGCCTTCACCGACCTGCAAAAACGCGCCCGCGCCGTCGAAGGCGACCGCGCCGGCCATGTGCGCGAAACGGTTAATTCGCTGGAAAAGGTGTTCGAGGAGCGGGTAACCCGGGCGCTGGACTCGATCGGCGTGCCGATGCGGCAGGACATCAACGCCCTGATCGACCGGATGGACGAATTAAGCCGCCAGGTCGAGGAATTGAAGGCAATGGTGCAAAAGCCCGTCAAAAAGGCCACAACGAAAAAAGCGTAACTTCTGGAAAAGTTCTAATAGTGATATCCTTGCAGGGGAATCAATAGAGCCCCCTGTTATGCTACAAAAAGCGCCAAGACGAACCCGCGAACGCATCCTGGAACTCTCGCTGCGCTTGTTTAACGAGTTCGGCGAGCCAAACATCACGAC
>JBCNOX010000514.1:0-4220 GCA_039593645.1 Pseudoduganella sp. | reverse complement strand
CAGTCACCGGCTTCCGCCAGACCGGCTTTGCGCAGGAGCTGGTGCAGGCGCGCGCAGCGCTGGCCGCGGCCGACGTGACGCTGGACGCCGACGTGCAGGCCTTCGCCATGCCGGCGACGGCGGAGAACGTGCTGGCGCTGGCCCTGCGCGAGGCTGTGACGAATATCCTGCGCCATGCCCGTGCCACGCGCTGCCAGGTCAGCGTGCGGCAGGAAGGCGGCCAGATTGTCTGCCATATCCGCGACGACGGGCAGGCGCCGGTCGACCGTGCGGCCCTGGAGCGCGGCAACGGCCTGCGCGGCATGCGCGAACGCGTGGCTGCCGTGGGCGGGCGCCTGGCCTTGCGCGCCGATGGCGGGTTGGCGCTGGAACTGTATTTACCGATGGGAGCTGCTGCATGATCCGCATTCTGATTGCCGAAGACCAGTCGATGGTGCTGGGAGCACTGGCTGCGCTGCTGAAACTGGAGCCCGACCTCGACGTGGTCGGCCAGGCGCGCAATGGACAGGAAGCGCTGGCGCTGTGCGACGAGCTGCGGCCGGACATCGTACTGACCGATATCGAAATGCCGTTGATGACCGGACTGGAGCTGGCGGCCGCGCTGTCCGGGCGCGGCGCGCCGGCACGGGTGGTGATCGTCACCACCTTTGCCCGCTCAGGCTACCTGCGGCGGGCCATGGCGGCCGGCGTGCGCGGCTACCTGCTCAAGGATGCGCCGTCCGAATCGCTAGCCTCCGCCATCCGCAGCGTGCATGCCGGCGGCCGTGCCATTGCGCCCGAGCTGGCGCTGGAAAGCTGGAGCGGCAGCGAAGATCCGCTCAGCGAGCGCGAACGCCAGGTGCTGCGCCTGGCAGGCGAAGGCCGCAGCGGCGCGGACATTGCGAAGCATTTGAGCCTGTCGGAAGGCACGGTGCGCAACTACCTGTCGGAAGCGATCAGCAAGCTCAATGCCGGCAATCGCGTCGAAGCGTTCCGCCTGGCGCGCGAGGCCGGCTGGCTTTAGTCTTGCACGACGCCGATCATCGGCCCCAGGCTGGCGCGGTTGTCGTTGCGCCCCAAGGCCGGGGAATAGAGCGAGGAGACCGATCCGTCCAGGTACAGCGCGTCGCGGCACTTCAGCGTGTCGCGGAAATAGCGTGCGAAGTCGTAGAGGTTGACCGCATCTTCGCTGATGACGAAGGCCGCCTTGCCATCGATGGCGCAGACGCCGTTGCGGATGTGGAGCGAGCGGGAGCCGGGGTCGAACAGCGGATTGATGGCCCCGTGCGACAGCAGCATCGGGCCGGACTGCGTGGCGATACGGACCTTGCCAGCCAGGGCCTGGTAGGCCGACGATTCCACGACCTGGGCGCCGGTACCGGTGACCAGGAACACGCCATTGGGCTGCAGGAAGAAGTTGCCTTTACCGCGCGCCAGGTTCAGCGGGGACAACTCGACGCCGTCGGCAACGAACAGCCCCACCGGGGAGAAATCCGCATGGTACATGCCCGCGTTCATGGCGAACGCCAGGCGCCGGCCGCGTGCCGCGAGCGCCGAGGCCAGCCGGTCCAGCCGCTGGTAAGGGCGGCCCTGCTCGTCGTTGAGAAAGAGTTCGAGGCGTTCCCGGGAAGGATCGACCTTCACCACGGTGAAGCGGGGCTCCGCCGCGCGCGTCGACGCACAGCCGGCCAGCAATGCCAGCAGCGGCGCCACGGCAGCGCAGGCGGGAAGGCGCATCAGGTGAACAGTGGTGGCAGTTCCGCCGCGCGCTTGCGCAGCAGCTGCTTGGCTTCTTCGTACTGTGGATAGATGCGGCCGACGTTGGCCCAGAAGCGCGGGCTGTGGTTCATTTCCAGGATGTGGGCCAGTTCATGCGCCACCACGTAATCGACGAGCGGCAGCGAGAAATGCATCAGCTTCCAGTTCAGGCGGATGGTGCGCTGTGCGGTGCAGGAGCCCCAGCGCGTATCGGCCGAGGATAGCGAGAAGCCCGCATACTGCACGCCCAGCCGCGCCGCGTACAGGTCCAGCCGCTGCTGGAACAAGCCTTCCGCCTGCGCCTTGTACCAGTTCTTGACGCGTTCCTTGAGCAACTGCTCGGTGGCGCCTTGCACCAGTCCCATCGACAGTTCCTTCGCCACCGGGTCGAACTCGGTGCGGTTGCGCGGCGCCTGGTACAGGCGCAGCGTGATTTCTTCGCCAAGATAGGGCAGCTTGGCCCCGTCGTCCCACACCATGGGCGGTCTTTCCAGGCGCGCAGCGCGGCGCTGGCGGCGTTCATCGAGCTTGGACAGGATCCAGTGCTGCTTGGCGCGGATGGCGTTGTCGATATCGGCCAGCGAGCAGCGCTTGGGCGCCGTCACGTACAGGCCGGTATCGTCGACCGTAAAACCGATCGAGCGGCGCGCGGAGCGCTTCAGCACATATTCAAGGATGTATTCGCCGACAAGCAGTTGCCGCTTGTCCTGGTCGCCGGTCAGCGGCGGGGAGGTGGGTTCAGGCCGGCGCAGTTGCACCGGGGGGCGCAGCAGGTTCACTGCCGCGGGAGCGGGAACGGGAAACGGGGAAGAAGGCGCGGCCGTCTGCGGCGGCGCCTCCTGTTGCGCTTCAGCCTTTTCGGCTAGCCAGCGTTGTAGGCGTGGGGCGAAATGACGCGCATTTCTGATTCGATCCACTGTTCCACCTGCTCCATCAATTCGTCAGGAGATTTACCTTCCGACGAAATCGGTTTGCCAACCGACACCGTGACGGTGCCCGGTTTCTTGATAAAGGAATTCTTCGGCCAGCATTCGCCGGAGTTCAGCGCGATCGGCACGACCGCCGCACCGGTTTCCACTGCCAGGCGCGTGCCGCCGCTCTTGTACTTGCCTTGCTGGCCGACCGGAATGCGGGTCCCTTCCGGGAACATGATAATCCATTGGCCGTCTTTCAGTCGACGCTTGCCGTGCGCTACAACAGATTTGAATGCGTTCTTGCCCTGCTTGCGGTCGATCGGGATCATGCGCAGCAGCGCGATGCCCCAGCCGAAGAAGGGGATGTACAGAATTTCTTTTTTAAATACAAACACCAGCGGACGTGGCAGGTTCGCCAACAGGAAAATGGTCTCCCATGCCGACTGGTGCTTGGACAGGATGATCGCAGGGCCATCCGGGAAGTTTTCATAGCCCTTGAACTGGTAGTTAATACCGCAGATCCATTTGGCGCACCAGATGATGAAGACGTTCCAGCGCGAAGTCACGAAATAGCGTTTGTTGTATGGCAGCGGCGCCGCCAGCATGCAGACTCCAGACCAGATGATGGTGGCAATGACCATCAGAACCATGAACAGGGTGGAACGCAGGAACAGAACGAAATTACGCAACGACGATCTCCAATTTCTAGTCAGCTTTTAAGATGAAGTCTACGGTGGCCGCCAGGTCGGGGAAGACTTGCGTGCCCGGCGGCAGGCCACCCGTAGCATGGGTCTTCTCGCCCTTGCCCGTCAAGACCAGGAAGGGCACGCAGCCGCTGATGAAGCCTGCCTGCAGGTCGCGCAGCGAGTCGCCGACAGTCGGCACGCCTTTCAGGCTGATCTCGAAGCGCTTCGAGATTTCCGTGAACATGCCAGGTTTTGGCTTGCGGCAGTCGCAGTTGTCGGCCGCGGCGTGCGGGCAGAAGAAGATGGCGTCGATGTCGGCGCCAACCTGCTGCGCCAGGCGGTGCATCTTCTGGTGGATTGCGTTCAGGGTGTTGATGTCGAAGTACTGGCGGGCGATGCCCGACTGGTTCGACGCAATCACCACGCGGTAGCCCGCCTGGTTCAGGCGGGCGATCGCTTCCAGCGAACCCGGGATGGGGATCCACTCGTCCGGCGACTTGATGAAGTCGGGCGAATCGTGGTTGATCACGCCATCCCGGTCCAGGATGATCAGCTTGGTCGGCTGGGTCTGAGGCATATCAGGCCGCCAGCTTCGAAATGTCGGCCACGCGGTTCATCATGCCATGCAGGGAAGACAACAGCGCCAGGCGGTTGTTGCGCAAGGCGATGTCTTCGGCCATGACCATCACGTCGTTGAAGAAGGCGTCGACTTCCTCCTTCAGCTGCGCCAACGTTTTGAGGGTGGCGCTGAAGTCGCCCTTGGCCCATGCAGCGTCAACTTCCGGCGCGACGCGGCCCATGGCTGCGTGCAGGGCTTTCTCGGCTGCGTCCTGCAGCAGTTCGGCCTTGACGGTGGTGGCCTGTGCCAGCGCTTCCTCGTTCT
>JBCNOX010000513.1:0-4221 GCA_039593645.1 Pseudoduganella sp. | reverse complement strand
CGCCCGCCGAACTGACGGCCACTGCCGCCGCCACCCCGAAAATTCACCCGCCGCGGGTGGAAAAAGTCACCCCCGACGATGGCTGGGCCGTGGCAAAGCCGTATTCCCCTGAACCATCGGTATCTGCCGCCGCGGCGCCGCCGATCAAGGTGCTGGCCCTGTCGCAAGTGGTGCTGCCGGGCGCCGCCGTCGATTGCGAAGCGGAGGTAGCCCCGGCAGTCGCACCGAACGGCGAACCGTGGCCGGCACAGTCCGGCTATGTGGAAGGTTTCCCTGTCGGGAACAAAGGCGAGGACATGCAGCTCACGCTGGACAACAGCGCCAATGCCGCGCCGGTCTTCATCAAGGTGTACGACCTCGAGCGCCGCTCGAATGTGCGCTACGCCTACGTGCAGCCGCACGACAAGCTGGTGGTCGACCAGCTATCGAACGGCAAATACGAAATCCGCTACCAGAACCTGAACCTCGGGGCCGGCCAGGGCGGCTGCACCCACAAGAACGGTTAAGCCGCCCCTGCGGTAAGGGTTTCGCTCAGGCCCATTTCCGGGCTGGCCATCAGGCGGTAGATATCGACCAGGATCAGCATGCGCTCGTCGATCGTGCCCAGGCCGATCATGTATTCAGAGCTGAAGGCGGTCCCCATGTCGGGCGCGGGCTTGATCTGCTCGGGCGTCAGGGTGGTCACGTCGGACACCGAGTCCACCACCATTCCCACCACGCGGCCGTTGATGTTCAGGATGATCACCACGGTGAACTGGTCGTACACCGGCTCGCCCAGCTTGAACTTGATGCGCATGTCCACCACCGGAATGATGATGCCGCGCAGGTTGATCACGCCCTTGATGAATTCGGGCGCATTGGCGATGCGGGTCACCGCCTCGTAGCCGCGGATTTCCTGCACTTTCAGGATATCGATGCCATACTCTTCGGAACCCAGCTTGAATGCCAGGAATTCCTTGCCTTGGCTAGCGTCTTCTTGCGCATTAACTTGCATGGTTTTTTCCTTTAGCAAAATCTGTGTTGTCAAAGCGTATCAGAGTGCAAAGCGATTTACGAGCGGGCAATTTTTAATTGCTAGCCTAGTCAAATCTGATTATGCTGGATGTAAAGATTAGCGCATTTTGACCAAGGAGACTTCATGGCGGACCCTCAAGCCGTCGATGACAACTGGCTGCTCGAAGAAGACGAAGAAGAGAAACAGCCGCCATCGACAGGATCCCCTGAACAGCGGCTGTGGCGCGTGCTGATTGTGGACGACGACCAGGACGTGCATGCAGTCACCCGCCTGGCGCTGCGCAATGTCAGTTTCAAGGGCCGTGAGCTGGAGCTGTTCTCCGCCTACAGCGGCCGCGAAGCGTTCGAGATCCTGCGCGATACGCCGGACATTGCCCTGGTGCTGCTCGACGTGGTGATGGAGACCGACGATGCCGGCCTGCTGCTGGCGCGCCGCATTCGTGAAGAGTTGCACAATTCCATCGTGCGGGTGGTGTTGCGTACCGGCCAGCCGGGCCAGGCGCCGGAGCAGCGCGTCATCATCGAATACGATATCAACGACTACAAGGCCAAGACCGAGCTCACCACGCAGAAGCTGTTCACCACGGTGATTTCAGCCCTGCGCGCGTACGAGAGCCTGAACATGCTGGAGCGCTCGCGCATCGGCCTGGGCAAGATCCTGGCGGGCGCCACCAACTTGTACCAGATCCATTCGCTGCGCGAGTTTGCCTCCGGCGTGTTGAACCAGGTATCCGCCATTCTCGACGTCGGCGCGGACGGGGTGCTGTGCCTGATGCAGGTCGACACCGGTGACACCACCGTGGTGGCTGCCACCGGCGGCTATGCGCCGCTGGCGGAGAACGAGCGGATGCCGGACAGCCACCCGCTGTGGCCGACCATCCAGAAAGCCTTCAAGGAAAAGAAGAGCCAGTTCGAACACCCGGCCAATGTGCTGTTCATCCACACCCAGGAAAACCGCGACGTGCTGATTTCGGTTACGCCGCCCTGGCCGCTGGCCCAGATCCAGCGCGACCTGCTGGAAGTGTTCTGCGAACGCATTGCCGCTGCCTTCGACAACCTGTACATGTTCGGCCAGCTGCGCAAGGCGCAGGAAGCGACCGTGGTGGCGCTGGCCGACCTGGCCGAGTTCCGCGACGGCTGCACCGGCGGCCATGTGCGGCGGGTGCAGCAGCTGTCCTCGGCCATTGCCGCGCGCATGCGGGAGCGCGGCGTGTACGAGGACGAACTGACGCCGCAACTGGTGGACATGATCGGCCTCGCTTCCATCCTGCACGACGTGGGCAAGGTCGCCACGCCGGACCATATCCTGCTGAAGCCGGGCGCCCATACCGACGAGGAGCGCGCACTGATGCAAACCCACGCGGCCGTCGGGCGCAGCGTGCTGGAACGGGCCGCCAATATGGTTGACGGCGTCAGCTACCTGACCTATGGCGCGGAAATTGCCGGCGGCCATCATGAGCATTGGGATGGCGGCGGTTATCCAAACCAGCTCAAGGGCAAGCAGATCCCTTTGTCGGCGCGTATCGTGGCGGTGGTCGATGTCTTCGATTCCCTGCTGCATGAGCGCCCGTACAAGGAACCATGGCCGTATCCGGAAGTCATGACTTATATCCGCGACCGTGCCGGCGCCCAGTTCGATCCGGAAGTCGTGGCGGCCCTGAACGACGTGGTTGAGCGCAGCCCTGGGCTGGGCCAGGGCAGCTGAGCGAACCCTTCTGTGGCAGCCAAGCCGCGCTGCCGCGTTCATTCTCACAAAATCTAACGGCGCGGGATAGAATAAGGACAGCCCTTGTCCTACGCCGAAAGCCATGAATGAACTGAAGGGCCTGACAGCGCTGGTCATCGAGCCCAATCCCAGCATGCGCGCCAGCTTGCACAATATGCTGAGCTTGTGCGGCCTGGTGCGCATTGACGATGCCGCCAGTTCCAATCAGGCGATCCGCGCGCTGGAAACCCGGACCTACGACCTGGTCCTGTGCGAATACGCCCTGGAAGGCGGGCAGGACGGGCAGCAGATGCTGGAAGACTTGCGCCACCACCGCCTGATCAATGCCTCCACCATGTTCTTCATGGTCACCGGCGAAGGCCAGTTCAGCAAGGTGGTCAGCGCCGCCGAACTGATGCCCAACGATTACATCCTCAAGCCTTTCGCAGCCGATGCCATGCTGGAGCGCATCTGGCGCGCCCTCGACCGCCGCAATGCCTTGCTGCCGGTGTACCAGCTGGTCGACATGGGCGACTTGCGTGCAGCAATCGAAGCGTGCGAGGAGGGCGAGGCAACGCAGCCGCGCTTCGCCCTGGACTTTCGCCGCCTGCGGGCCGAGATGCATATCCAGGCCGGCGAGCCGGAACTGGCGGAGCCGATTTATGCCGAGCTGTGGGACAGCCGCCAGGTGCACTGGGCGCGCCTGGGACAAGCCAAGACCCTGTACCTGCGCGGCCGCTTTGATGAAGCGCGCCAGATGCTGGAAGAACTGCTGGGCAAGAACAGCCGCTTCCTCGATGCCTACGACTGGCTGGCGCGCACGCATGAGGCGAACGGCAACCCGGCGGCGGCGCAAGCCGTGCTGGCCGACGCCGTCGAACTGTCGCCGCACGCGGTGCGCCGCTTGCGGCGCCTGGGCGAGGTGGCGCTGGAAGCGGGCGATGTCGATGGCGCCGAGCGCGCCTTCAAGCAGGTGGTCAGCAAGACGCGCTACTCCGAATTCCGCACGCCGGAAGACCACGCCAAGCTGGCGCAGACCCTGGTCAAGAAGGGCGATCCGGTGCAAGCTGCCGCCGTGATCCGCGACCTGGATAAATCGCTGTCCGGCAGCCCCAACACCGACGTTTGCAGCGCCATCGCTTCGGCGGCGCTGCACGAGTTCACCGGCAATGTGGCGCGCATGAATGCCTCGCTGGACTATGCGGTGACCGGCGTACGCACCGCCAGCGGCCTGTCGAATGAAATGAAGATGGAGCTGGCGCGCACCTGCCTGGAGGTGGGCAAGGAGGAGCAGGCGACGGAGGTGATGCGCGACGTGATGCGCAATTCCGCCACGCCGGGCGCCATGGAGCGTGCCATGCGCATGATGGAAAAGAGCGGCCACGCCGAACTCGGTCAGCGCCTGGCCGACGAAAGCCGCAACGAGGTCGGCGAGATGGTGGCAGCCGGCGCGGCGCTGGCGAAGAAGGGCGATTTCCGCGGCGCGGTCGATCTGATGCTGG
>JBCNOX010000512.1:0-4245 GCA_039593645.1 Pseudoduganella sp. | reverse complement strand
GAGAAGATGGGCCCCTGGATGGGCGCCTTCGACGACAACCTGGAAGTGCTGAACAAGTCCGACGGCGAAGGCGGCGAATGGGGCCGTGCGGCGACGCAGGACCTGATCCGCTCGCGTATCAAGATCAAGTCCCTGAACTTCATGCGCGGCCGCACCTTCGTCAACAAGTTCCTCATCATCGACGAGGCGCAGAACCTGACGCCGAAGCAGATGAAGACCCTGGTGACGCGCGCCGGCCCTGGCACCAAGATCCTGTGCCTGGGCAACATCGCGCAGATCGACACGCCTTACCTGACCGAAGGCTCGTCCGGCCTGACCTACGTGGTCGACCGCTTCAAGGGCTGGGCGCACAGCGGCCACGTCACGCTGGCACGCGGCGAACGTTCCCGCCTGGCAGACCACGCGAGCGACGTGCTGTAATCCAGCCCGCTACCCCCACCACCAAGCCCCGCCAAATGCGGGGCCTTTTTTTGCCTCACTCCTCTTGCGCCGCCTTGTTCGCCAGCATATCCCTAAGCAAATTGGTCTGATCCTGATCCGTCAGACTTATCATCCGCGGCACAGCAACGCGCTTCAGGAATCCGTATACGTCGTTGTCCTCGATAATCCAACGGAATTGATTATTGGTGAGAGCAGCAGCAAGAATTCTTTGGACCTCTTTCAGTGAAAAATAACCGAATTGCTCAAGCCGCGAGATCAATTGATGGGTCTCAGCAAAGGAGCGTGATTCAGACAAGCTGTCAATGAGCATTTCCTTGTTCTTATCGTAGGAGAATGCGACGCCATCAAAATGCTCTTTCAAAAAGCATGACAACGTTCGATAGACACGCAACTCGCCGTTCTTCTTCTCCTTCCATTCCTGCTGCAGGAATGGATGCGGCCGCACTTCATCCAATGCCGAGTAATAATCCCCGTCTTCGCTTATCACGTGGAGGTTCTCGGCTTCAGGTACTGCATCAAGCAATGCCAGCCAATTGACAGCGTCGCCAATGGAGCCATTCTTCCCTGGCGGGTTGCCGAGAGCCATGCGCATCTGAGCCCGTGTGTACAAGTCGACCGTTGTCGGTATTGGGTCGCTCTTGTCGAAGATTTCCTCGATCAGCGAGTCGGTAATCAGTCTATTTTCAATGACGTCGACATCGACCTTTCTGGAAATTGACTTGGCCAGTTCCTGCAACTCGGCACTCTTCTCTCTGATCTTTTCGTACTCTTCATACTGTTTCATGAATGCAGGTAGCTGTGCCGTGAACTTGACGTCTTTGAACTTCTTCAGTGCATCCTTGATCTTCACCTCTCGATTGCGTGAGAACTCATCACAAACTTGCTCGGTGAGGTGTACGTTAGCAGCGCCGTGTTCATGGGACGCGAATACATTACTTAGCGCGTCGATCTCTTCTTTTGTGAAATGGAAGAAGTTGAGAAGGACGTTGGTATCGATGAAGACATGCATTTGAACCTCACTTGCGTCATGCGCGAAAGGGTTTGAGAGGCAATCAAATAACTATGTCAATCTAGCACGCTCGAAACCGCCAATGCAAATCGGCTATAAGACTCTTCGCTAGCATGCGCGAACCAGGATCCGCGCCTGGCCGCCCACTATTCCTGCTGGATGTTTTCCGCCAGGAAGTCGATCAGCAAGCGCACGCCTGGCAATAGGCCACGCCGCGACGGGAATACTGCGTGGATTACACCGCCGCGCGGCACCCATCCTGGCATCACGTCCACCAGCTTGCCGCTGGCAAGGGCATCTTCCACCACCATGCAGGGCAACTGCACGACGCCTACGCCTTCCAGCGCCGCCTGGCGCAGCGCAGTCATATCGTCCGTAATGTAGCGCGGCTGATGACACACCGTTGCCTGCGCGCCGTCCGGACCGTCAAGCTGCCAGGCGTGATCGCGGTGCGGTCCCCAATCCAGGCTGGGCAAGGCCGCCACCTCGAGGGCCTCTGGATTCTTGAGGAACTTGCGAGGCTTCAGCAGGCCAGGGCTGGCCACCAGGCGCTGCGGGCTGTTTCCCAGCACGCGCATCACCAGGTCGCTCGACTCCAGCGGTGGAAAGCGCACGCGCAGCGCGATGTCGATGCCTTCGCCCAGCACGTCGATCCGCCGGTTGGTCGCTTCCAGTGACACGCGTACCTTCGGCCATCGCTTCATGAAGCGCGCCACCAGCGGGCCAATGCGGTATTCCAGCAAGGCCGTAGGGCAGCTTACGCGCACCAGGCCTTGCGGCTCCGAGCGCTGGCGCTCCATTACTTCACGCGCGCCCTGCACTTCAGCCAGCACCGCCAGGCATTGCTGGTAGAACTCGCGTCCCGTATCGGTGACGGAGAAATGGCGCGTAGTCCGCTGCAGCAGCCGCACATCGTATTGCTGCTCCAGCGCGGCGATGCGGCGGCTTAGCTTGGACTTCGGCATGCCCAGCGCGCGGCCAGCGGGCGTGAAGCCGCCATGCTCCACCACTTGCACGAAGTAGAAGAGGTCATTCAAGTCATCCATCATTGTTCCTTTAAAAGAACAGTGTGAACATTTTACGGCACTAGCGAAGGGACTGTTCCGTGCCTATCCTGTGTTTACCCAACCACCTCAAGGAGACCTGCCATGTACAAACGCCTCGACAAGAACAACGCCGCCGTCCTGCTGGTCGACCACCAGGCCGGCCTGCTTTCGCTGGTGCGCGACATCGATCCGGATAAATTCAAGAACAATGTCCTGGCGACCGCCGCACTGGCCAAATACTTCAAGCTGCCCACCGTACTGACCACAAGTTTCGAAAATGGCCCGAACGGCCCCTTGGTGCCAGAGCTGAAACAGATGTTCCCGGAAGCGCCCTTCATTCCCCGTCCCGGCCAGATCAATGCGTGGGACAACGAAGACTTCGTAAAGGCAGTCAAAGCCACCGGCAAGAAGCAACTGATCATCGCCGGCGTAGTGACCGAAGTCTGCGTCGCCTTCCCCGCCCTGTCGGCCATCGACGAAGGTTTCGATGTGTTTGTAGTGACCGACGCCTCGGGCACCTTCAACGAAATTACCCGCGACGCAGCCTGGCGCCGTATGCAGGACGCCGGCGTGCAGCTTATGAGCTGGTTCGGCACCGCCTGCGAACTGCATCGCGACTGGCGCAACGACATCGAAGGGCTGGGGGCGCTGTTCTCCAACTACATCCCGGACTACCGCAACCTGATCACCAGTTTCAACAAGGGCTGATCAACCCCGGCGTGCGATCGGGTGGTCGGGATTCAGTTGCAGCAAGTCCCACAGGTTGCCGTACAAGTCTGCAAAGACGGCAACCATGCCATAGTCCTGCTGCTTCGGCTCCCGCACGACCCGCACGCCTTTCACCTTCAGGCGCTCGAAGTCGCGCCAGAAATCATCGGTATTCAGGAACAGGAATACGCGGCCGCCAGCCTGGTTGCCGACAAAGGCCTCCTGCTCCGGCTTGGAGGCGCGCGCCAGCAGGATGGTGGTGCCACTGCCGCCCGGCGGCGCTACCACTACCCAGCGCTTGTCCTGCTCCGGTTGATAGGTGTCGTCCAGCAGTTCGAAGCCGAGCGTGTTGACGTAGAAATCGATCGCCTCGTCATAGTCGCGGACGACCAGGGCAATGTGAACGATTGACTGCTTCATTTCCTGCGGACCTTTCTCCAGACTTTGCGCACCAGCAGGCCAAGCACGAACAGGATCAGCGCCCATGGCAGCAGGTACGCTGCGCCGGTGATCGCGCTGGCGATACCTTCCGACAGGTTGCTGCCGAAGTCGCCCAGCGAACGCTTGACCGGCGACCAGAAGCCGCGCTGGGTGCGGGACTGAATCGAGATGTTCAGCAAGTCCATATTGACGCGTTCCATCAGTCGCGCTTCGACGCCGGTTGCCGCTTCCAGTTCGCTTTGCACGGTCGCCAGCTCCTGCGACAGCTTGATCAGGGCTTCTGCGTTGTTGCCCACCTTGCTCTCGAGCGCCAGCAATTTTTCGCGATAGGAACGCAGCATGTCTAGGCGCTTGGCATTGTCGCGGATCGGGCCCTCAAGGTCTTCCGCCGACGTAGCGCGCGAAGCGACTTCTCCGCCGGTCGCGGCCAGCGCAATCAGCTTCTCGATGCCGGGCCGCTTGACGCGCACGCGGATATGGGCGCTGGATTCGCGGCCGCCTTCGACCCCGGAGGCCAGCAGCGTGCACTGGTTCGCCACGTCGGCCTGGCAGGCTGCCACCAGCTTGTCGAGCAGGGGCTTGACGCCGCCCTCCGGCGAG
>JBCNOX010000511.1:0-4254 GCA_039593645.1 Pseudoduganella sp. | reverse complement strand
CATACACCCTGGCCATGGCCCGCACCTCGGCACCTCACTCCGCATCCGCACAGTTCTTCATCAACGTGAAGAACAACTCCTTCCTGGACTATCCAGGCCAGGACGGCTGGGGCTACGCCGTATTCGGCAAAGTCACCCAGGGCACCGAAGTGGTTGACGCAATCAAAGGCGTGAAGACCACCCGTTCCGGCATGTTCTCCGATGTGCCAGCGGAAGACATCATCATCGAAAAGATCGAAGCGGCTTAATTTGATTCTCTTCGTATCAGACCTGCATTTGCAGCCGGCGCGTCCGGTGCTGACGGAAGCGTTCCTGCGCTTCCTCGACGAACAAGCGCTGGGTGCAAAGCAGCTCTACCTGCTGGGCGACATCTTTGAATATTGGGCAGGCGATGATGACCTGCCGGAGCCCTTCCACCAGCAGATCGTGTCCGCCCTGCGCCGCGTCAGCGACGCGGGCGTGCAGCTATTCTGGATCGCGGGCAACCGCGACTTCCTCGTCGGCGAAGCCTTCGCCGCCGCAGCAGGCCTGACCCTGCTGCCCGAAACCTGGGTGATCGACGCCTACGGCCAGCGCATCGTGCTGGTACACGGCGACGCCCAATGTACGCAAGACGTGAAATACATGGCCTTCCGCGCGCAAGTGCGCCAGCCGGCGTGGCAGCAGCAATTCCTGTCTATGCCGCTAGCCCAGCGCAAGCAGATCATTGCCGGCCTGCGCGAGCAGAGCAAACAAGGCCACGCCGAGAAGTCCTACGAAATCATGGATGTGACGCCCGATGCGATCGCAGACGTGTTTGCCCAAACCGGCACCACGATCATGATCCACGGCCACACCCACCGCCCCGCCCTGCACGAAGTCGCCGGCACCCGCCGCTACGTGCTGCCGGACTGGGAGCCGGAATCCACACCGCCACGCGGCGGCTGGATCAGCATTGCCGACAACGGCACTATCACCCGCCACGCGCTCGACGGCACCATTCTTTGACGCCATGCCAACGCTTGTAATGGTGTTGACGCCACCCTCGAGATGACGCTGCAAAGCTTCACCTAGCACGCCAACCAAGCCCACGTTTAAAGCTTGACATGATTGCGACGTTTGTCACATACTGACACCATCCGTCACAATTCCACGTATTGTCATGCTTATTCCGTCCACTCCCGAACTCTGCGTACTGAAAGCTCTTTGGCGCCAGTCGCCATTAAGTGCGCGTGAAATCCATGAGGCGGTGGAAGACGAACTTGCCTGGTCGTTTTCGTCCACGCGCAAAACCGTGGAGCGGATGATGGAGAAGCAAATGATTGCGCAGCACGTACGCCATGGCGTGCAGGTCTACGAGGCCCTGCTCGACAAGGTTGAAACGCTGGCCGCTTACGCGCACGACTTTGGCACCCGCATCATGGAACTCGACACACCGCTTCCAGTGAACATGTTCGCCGGCAGCAAGCTGGTGGACGCCAGCGAACTGGCGCAACTTGAACAAATGCTGTCCGACTGGCCCGATGAGGACGACGCAAAGTGAGCGACTTCGACCTGCTGTTGATGCGCTTCCTGCTAGCGAGCCTAGGCTGTTTTGCCGCCGGCTTTAGTGTGTGGGCGCTGAGCGCCCTGCTCCGGCGCGTGCTTCCAGCATTGGCGGCGCAACGCTCTCTTTGGCTGCTCGGCCAGTTGGCTGTGCTGGCGACCTTCGCGCTAATACTCCTGCCGCATAGCGAACGTGTGCGCCTGATCCCACCGCTCGAAGCGGCTACCGAAACCGTCACCCAATACATCGCGCCACCGAAGGCGCCGACGCTGCCCATCGTAACTGCGGAGGAGGAGCTTGAGGCAGGCAGTTCTTCCGGCACGCGAACATGGATGCTGCATGGCGCCCAATTGTGGCTCTGCATCTACCTGGCTGGCCTGGCCTGGTCGGCTGCCAGCCTGTGGCGCGCCCAGCGCCTGCTCAATCGGCTGGCCCAGACCGGCGATATTGCGAGCGAAGGCGATGCAGCCATCATTGAAGTGGATGCGCCGATTTCCCCGATGCTGCTTGGCTTGTTCCGCCCTCGCCTGTTGCTGCCGCGCCATTTGGGCGGCTTCGACAAGCTGCAGCGCGAAATGATCGTCGAACACGAAATGACGCACTTGCGCCGCCACGACTTGCAATGGATGGCCGCCGGCATGCTGCTGCAAACGCTGTTGTGGTTCAATCCCTTCATGCGCCTGCTGCGCGCCAACCTGACCTGGGCGCAGGAACTGGGCTGCGACCGCGACGTGCTGCGTGGCCGTCCGGCCTCACAACGAAAGGCTTACGCTGCAGCGCTGGTGGCGCAGCTCAAGCTGCAGCACCTTACACCGCAAGGCGCGCTGGCTTTTGGCAGCATCGATGCGAACACGCTGACCGAGCGCGTTGCCTTGATCCGCAGCCCGGGCAACACGCGCCGCGCGATGTGGGCACGTGCGGCGACCGTCGCTGCGCTGGCAGCCATCGTTGGCGGCAATTTCGCGCTACAGCCCGCACTGGCGTGGAGTGTTTCGCCATCCGCGCAAGCGGTGGCTGCGCTGAACTGCACCACTTTCGTTGATGCCGGCAGCGGCAAGGCCTTGCTGCGCAAAGGCGATTGTTCGTCGCGCATTACACCGGTTTCGACCTTCAATATCGCCGTCAGCCTGATGGGCTACGACAGTGGCTTCCTGAAGGACCAGCACGCTCCCGTCCTGCCTTACCGCGAGAGCTACAAGGCATGGAACAAAGATTGGCACCGCGACATGAATCCAAGCCAGTGGATCAGCTATTCGGCCGTCTGGTACGCCCAGCAAGTGACGCAGCACATTGGCCGCGCGCAGTTCGAACGCTACTTGCAAGGCTTCGGCTATGGCAACCGCGACACCAGCGGCGACAAGAGCAAGGACAATGGCCTCACCTGGTCATGGATCGGCTCCTCAATGCAGATTTCGCCGGACGAGCAGACCACCTTCCTGCGTCGCCTGGTACGCAAGGAACTCCCCGTTTCGCAGTACGCACATGAACAGACGGCGCAGCTTCTGAAAGTGAAAGACCTGCCGAATGGCTGGCAGGTGTTCGGCAAAACCGGTACCGGCGCCCCCGTTGGGCCGGATGGCAAAGACGACTATTCCCGTTCTTACGGTTGGTTCGTCGGCTGGGCGACCAACGGCCAGCGCACGATTGTGTTTGCCCGCCTGGCGCAGGACGAGAAATTGACCGAAGGCGCGGCCGGCCCGCGTACCAAGGAAGCATTCCTGCGCGAACTCCCCGCACAACTCGCAATACTCTGACCGAGGACAAAAATGAAACGCAAAATCTTTGCCCTGCTTGCAGGGCTGGGCCTTCCTTTGCTCGCGTTTTCCGCAGACCGCTGCCTGGCGATGGCCGACGCGACCACAGGCAAGTGGCTGGTGCACGAAGGCGTGTGCGACAAGCGCCTGCCGCCGATGTCGACCTTCAAGCTGCCGATCGCTCTCATGGGCTACGACGCGGGCGTGCTATGGGACGAGCATGCGCCCGTCCTGCCTTTCAAGCAAGGCTATGTGGACTGGCGTCCCGTCTGGCGGCAAGCGCACGACCCGAGCTCGTGGATGAAGGAATCCGTCGTCTGGTACTCGCAGCAAATTGCGCTGCAATTGGGCGAAGAGCGCTTCGCCAGCTACGTCAAGCGCTTCGGCTACGGCAATGCGGATGTCGGCGGTGATCCGGGCAAAAACAACGGACTGTCCAACTCCTGGCTCGGCTCTTCACTGCGCATTTCGCCGGACGAACAAATCAGCTTCCTGCGACGCGTCGTCAATCGTGAATTGGGCATCAAGCCGCAAGCCTACGAGATGGCGGCGAAGCTCGTGCACTGGCCGGAGCGGATCGCCGGTTGGCAGGTCTTCGGCAAGACTGGGAGTGGCACTGGTGTTGGATGGTATATCGGATGGCTCGAGCGAGACGGCAGGCGCATCGTCTTCGCACAGGCAGGCAGCACCAGTGGGATGGAACAGCGCGATAACTTTTTGGCACGATTGCCGCAGTTCGCGCCATAGCGCGTTGCAATAGCTCTTCTTCTCTATTGACCTAAATCAAAAACAAGCAACTTGCATTGAGAATCCGCAGATCTTTTCGATTTTTTGACCTGCGTCAATTCAATAACATGCATCTCAAACATATGATTTAGCTGTCAAACGGCGCAATCCCGTGCCGGACAAACCTGTGAGAAGAAAATGAAACCGACCTTGATGTCCAAAGCCATTGCAGCACTGGTGATCGGCGCC
>JBCNOX010000510.1:0-4262 GCA_039593645.1 Pseudoduganella sp. | reverse complement strand
GCATGTCCTGGATGCGCGAATTGCCGCTCGGGTGGGTGGACAGGAATTCCATCGGCTGCTGCGCATTGACGGCGCTCATCTTCTGCCACAACGCGATGCCCGCACGCGGATCGAAACCGGCGCGCGCAGCCAGGTCGATGCCGACCAGGTCGGATTCCGTTTCATCGCCGCGCGAAAACTTCATCACGGTCAGTTGGCCGGCCACATTGGCGCCGGCATCGGTGATGCGCGGGTCGATGCCGAGATAGGACGACAGCACAGCACCACCCAGCTTGCTGGCCAGCGACACGGCGGTCGACTGGACGGCGCGCTTGCGGGCGTGTTCGCGCAGGGCGTGGGCAATCTCGTGGCCCATCACCATCGCCACCTCGTCGTCGGTCAGGTTCAGCTTCGTCAGGATGCCGGTAAAGAAAGCGATACGGCCGCCCGGCATGCAGAAGGCGTTGACCTGGTCGGAGTTGAGCAGATTGACTTCCCATTGCCAGTTGGCGGCGGACGGGTTCCAGCGCTGGGCATAGGGCACGATGCGGGACGCAATGGCGCGCAGGCGCTTCACCTGCGGGTCGGATTCGGGCACCAGCGCTTCCTTCTGCCTGGCTTCATTCAGCAGTTGCGAGTATTGCAGCTTGGACTGCTGGTCCATTTGCTGCTCATCGGCAAAGACGCGCAGGCGCGACAGCTTGGTGACGGGGATGCCGTCAGCTTTGGGATTCATCGGCGCCTGCTGCTGGGCAGACGCGGTGCTGGCGGCCAGCGCCAGCGCAATAAGAGTGAGCTTGAACTTCTTCATGGCTTTAAGATAACACAGCTTAGCTGGATTGCTTTTTCCGTAGGCGGAACACGGCCAGATCGCCGCGCAGGTTAGGCAGCACGGAGACGGTCTTGCCCTCCGCCAACGCCACGCATTCGATCACTTCCAGCCCTACCTCTTCCGCCAGTTCCTGGAAGTCGTAGATGGTGGCACAGCGTACGTTCGGCGTGTCGTGCCACTGGTATGGCAGCGACTTGGAGACCGGCATGCGCCCTTTCAGCAGCGCCACGCGGTGCGGCCAGTAAGCGAAGTTAGGGAAGGACACGATGGCTTCGCGCCCCACGCGCACGATGTCGCGCAGCAGCTCTTCCACGTGCTTCATCATCTGCAGCGAGGACAGGCACAGCACCGTATCAAAGGAATTGTCGCCGAAGATGCCCAGGCCGTTCTCGAAGTCCTGCTGGATCACGCGCACGCCGCGCCGGGTCGAGGCCAGCACTTGCTCGTCCGCCAGTTCCAGGCCGTAGCCGGTGCAGCGCTTGCCGGTCTGCAGGTAATCCATCATCACGCCATCGCCGCAGCCCACGTCGAGCACGTGGGCGCCTTCGCGCACCCAGTGCGCAATGAAGGCCAGGTCGGGACGGGCGCTGCTCAGGTCATCGAAAGTCATGCTGCTTGTTCCTTGTTCGTTTCTTTCCACACTTGCTCGTAGTAGGCGCGCACCATGTTCATGTAGCGCGAATCCTCAAGCAGGAAGGCATCGTGGCCGTGCGGCGCGTCGATCTCGGCATAAGTCACCTCGCGGCGGTTGGCCAGCAGCGCCTGCACGATCTCGCGGCTGCGCTCCGGTGAGAAGCGCCAGTCGGTGGTGAAGGAAGCGAGGAAGAACTTGGCCTTGGTGCCGGCCAGGGTCCTGGTCAGGTCGCCGTCGAATTTGCGCGCCGGGTCAAAGTAATCGAGCGCCTTGGTGATCAGCAGGTAGGTGTTGGCGTCGAAATATTCCGCGAACTTGTCGCCCTGGTAGCGCAAGTAGGACTCGATTTCGAAGTCGATGCCGAAGCCGAACTTGTAGTCGCCGCCGCTGGCAGCGATATCGCGCAGCTTGCGCCCGAACTTCTCGGCCATGTCGTCGTCCGACAGGTAGGTGATGTGGCCGATCATGCGCGCCACTTTCAGGCCGTTCTTCGGCACCACGCTGTGCTCGTAGAAGTCGCCGCCGTGATAGTCCGGATCGGACAGGATGGCCTGGCGCGCCACGTCGTTGAAGGCGATGTTCTGCGCCGACAGCTTGGGCGTGGAGGCGATCACCAGGCAGTGGCGCAGGCGTTCGGGGTACATGATGGACCAGGCCAGCGCCTGCATGCCGCCCAGCGAACCGCCCATCACGGCGGCAAATTGCTGGATGCCCAGCTGGTCGGCCAGGCGCGCCTGCGCCGCCACCCAGTCTTCCACCGTCACCACCGGGAAGGCCGCGCCATATGGCTTGCCGGTTTCCGGATTGACGTGCATCGGGCCGGTCGAGCCAAAGCAGGAACCCAGGTTGTTGATGCCGATGACGAAGAACTTGTCGGTATCGAGCGGCTTGCCGGGACCGACCATATTGTCCCACCAGCCCACGTTCTTCGGATTGTCGGCGTAGTAGCCGGCCACGTGGTGCGAGGCGTTCAGCGCGTGGCATACCAGCACCGCGTTGGATTTGTCCGCATTCAGCGTGCCATAGGTCTCGTACATCAGCATGTAGTCGCGCAGGGACGCTCCGCTTTGTAGCCGAAGGGGTTCCGCAAAGTGCATTGTCTGCGGCGAGACGATTCCAATCGAAGGCATGTGAATCCGGTTGTAGTTAAGTTTTGATGCGAGAGTGGGTGTTACAGGGCTTGCAGGGCGTTGACTGCGTCGGCAATCGTTTCGGGGTCCATGCTGCGCATGATCTTGCGCATCTGCGGTGCAATCTGTTCCAGGTCGCTGTTCAGGATTTCCTGCTTGACCGCCAGCAGCTGCGACGGATGCATCGAGAATTCGCGCAAGCCCATGCCCAGCAGCAGGCGGGTCATCTTGGCATCGCCGGCCATTTCACCGCACACGGCGACTTCGATGCCGGCCTTGTGGCCGGCGGCGATAGTCATCGCGATCAGCTGCAGGATGGCCGGGTGCAGCGGGTCGTACAGGTGCGCCACTTCATAATCGACGCGGTCGATCGCCAGCGTGTACTGGATCAGGTCATTGGTGCCGATAGACAGGAAGTCCATCTTCTTGACGAACATCGGCAGCGCCAGCGCGGCAGCCGGGATCTCGATCATGGCGCCAACCTTCACCTCAGGGTCGTACTTCTCCCCTGCTTCGTCGAGCTGCGCCTTGGCTCGCTTGATCATGGCCAGCGACTGCTCGATCTCGAATGCGTGCGCCATCATCGGGATCAGGATGCGTACCTTGCCGTGCACCGAAGCGCGCAGAATGGCGCGCAACTGGGTCAGGAAGATCTGCGGCTCCGCCAGGCAGTAGCGGATGGCGCGCAATCCCAGGGCCGGGTTGAGCGCGGTGTGCTCCATCTGGTCCAGCGGCTTGTCGGCGCCGATGTCCAGCGTACGGATGGTCACCGGGCGGCCCTTCATGGCCAGCACGGCTTTGGAGTACTGCTCGTATTGTTCGTCCTCGGACGGCATCTCGCCTTCGCGGCCCATGAACAGGAATTCGGAGCGGAACAGGCCGACCCCATTCGCACCCGACTCCATCGCGTGCTCGCAATCCTCCGGCAACTCGATGTTCGCCATCAAGGCGATCTGGGTGCCGTCCCTGGTCACGGCCGGCGTCTTTTTCAGCTTGCCCAGCTTCTTGCGGGCGCGCATCGCGGCCAGCTGGCGCTCGCGGTACTGCTCCAGTACCTGGGCGCTTGGGGTGACGATCACCACGCCGGCATCGCCGTCGATGATCACCCAGTCGTCCTGCTGGATCAGCGTCGAAGCCTGCGACATGCCGACCGCGGCCGGAATGTCGAGCGAACGCGCCACGATGGCGGTGTGCGAGTTCTGGCCGCCCACGTCGGTCACGAAGCCGATGAAGGAACGGTCGCGGAACTTCAGCATGTCGGCCGGCGAGATATCGTGGGCCACCACGATCATCTGGGCCAGGAATTCATCGCCTTCGAGTTCGGCCTGTTTCGGCAGCAGCGGTTCGCTGCCCATCAGGACTTTCAGGACCCGCTCGGCAACCTGCTGGATATCGGCCTTGCGCTCGCGCAGGTAAGGATCCTCGATTTCGTCGAACTGCGCCGACAGTTCGTCGATCTGGGTCAGCAGCGCCCACTCGGCGTTGTAATGGCGGCTGCGGATGATGTCCAGCGGCGCCTCGGAAATCATCGGGTCCGACAGGATCAGCGCGTGGACGTCAATGAAGGCGCCCAGTTCCGTCGGGGCATCCTTCGGCAGCTCATTCCACAGCGTCTGCAGTTCGCGGTGCACGGCGGCCAGCGCCGACTGCAGGCGCTTCACCTCCGCTTCCACGTTTTCCTCGGAGA
>JBCNOX010000051.1:0-16402 GCA_039593645.1 Pseudoduganella sp. | reverse complement strand
CGTGCAGCCCATGCAGGCGCATGAAATAGCGTGCCGCCGATTCGGATACCGCCACGCAATCGATGCGGCCGCGGCGCAGCTTCTCCAGGTTGATCTCCTCGCTGATGGCATCCTGGCGCACCAGGCCGTGGCGTTGGATCCAGTCCTCGAAGCCAGGGTACACATAGCCCAGGGTCAGGCCGATCGACTTGCCGGCCAGGCCGCCCGGCGTGTCGAGCTGCACGGGACGGTCGGCCCGCGACACCAGCACGAAGTGGTCAATGGCGAAGGCTGTGGTCCACAGATACTTCTTCTGTGCGACGTCATCGAACCATTGGGGCATCATGCCGATAACGATGCCGTCCAGGGTGCCGTCCTCCAGTCGCATCTGCAGCCGCTTACGCGGCAGATAGGCCAGCCGGTATTTGGTGCCATCTGTCGACTGCTGGTTCAGATAGTCGATCGCATCGTAATAGATGCCGCGGGTGCCGTCGATGACGAGGGGGGCGAAATTAGCGCTGGTGTACACGGTGACTGTTTCCGCCCTGGCGGCAGGCAGCAGTAACGATATGGCCAGCAACAATAACGGCATTGGATATTTCATGAAGGCACTATAACAAGGCTCTTAAACATGCATCATGAAAGTTAAATTCTTCATTTGCAATTGTTTCGCGCGGGCGCAACAGAAATGGAGATGCAGAAAGAAATTTGCGTAGTAAATTCTCACGAATTGTAACGCTGGACCTTAATTCGGCATAAGATCAAAGCAAGAGGTATCGCGGTGCCGCAACGCACTATTTACTAATCTTCTCTTTGGGAAACTGCCATGAATCCGACCTCCGTTCTCGGCCAACTCAAGCTGGGTCACAAGTTCATGATCCTCGGCTTGATCGCGGCACTTCTGGCAATCATTCCGGCCTTCCTTTACATGACGGAGGCAGGCAAGGTGCTCAATGCTTACGAAGGCGAGCATGAAGGCTTGCCCATCGTAGTGGACGGCCTGAAGGCCGTGCAGTACACGCAGCAGCACCGCGGCCTGTCGGCGCTGGTGCTGGGCGGCGTGACCAACGCGGCGGAAAAGCGCCGCGCGAAACAGGCGGAAGCGGATGCCGCCTATGCCCGGCTGGAGAAAGCGGTTGCACAGCTGGGCGATAAAACCATCATCGATGCCTTCGCCGCCGCCAGGCAGGAATGGGAGACGCTGCGCGCCAATGTGGCGGAAGGCAAGATCACCGTACCGCAAAGCTATGCGGGACATACCGGACTGATACCCAAGCTGCTCAGGATCAACGAGCTGATTGGCGATGCATATGGCCTGAGCCTGGACCCCGACAAGGATACCTACCAGCTGATTCAGTCGATGTTCTACCAATTGCCCTGGCTGGCCGAGGAGACCGGCAAGTCCCGCGCCAAAGGTGCGGGCCTGCTGGCGAAGAAGGAGGCCTCGGGCGAGGACCGCATGCAGCTGGCAGCCATCATGTCGCGCGTGACCGACCGCCTGGACCAGACCATTACCGCCTTCAGCAAGGCTGCCGCCGCCAATCCAGCCATCGATGCCAAGCTCGGAGCCCAACTGCGCGCGGCGGCCGATGCGGCGCACAAGGTCGTCGAACTGGGTACGGAGCAGATCGTGAAGGCCGATCCGCTGACCTATGCCGGCGAGGAGTGGGTGGCCAAGACCACGGCGGCAATTGATATGCAGTTTGCCGTCAACGAAGCTGCCGCCAAGGAGATCGATGCGATGTTGACGGAAAAGATCACCGGATTTACCGAACAGCGCTGGATCATGGTCATTTCGATGCTGGTGCTGTTTTCCCTGGCAGCCTGGATTTGCCTGCTGATCGCCCGCTCGGTGACAGTGCCGCTGAAAAATGCCATCGCCGTAGCGGATGAAGTGGCGCAGGGCAGACTCGATAGCGAGATCGACGTCGGCCCGCCCAATGAGGTAGGGCAGTTGCTGCGCTCGCTCAAATCCATGAGCGAGAGCTTGCGCGGGATCGTGTCCGACGTGCGCGCCAGTGTCGACCAGATCAATGCGGCCAGCCGCGACATTGCCACCGGCAATGCCGACGTGTCTTCGCGGCTGGAAGCGCAAGCCTCCAACCTGGAGGAGACCGCGTCGTCGATGGAGGAACTGACTTCCACCGTCAAGCAGAATGCCGACAACGCGCGCCAGGCCAACCAGCTCGTGCACGTTGCTTCCAATGTGGCCACGAAAGGCGGTGAAGTGGTGTCGCAGGTGGTGCAGACCATGGGCGAGATCAATGACAGCTCGCGCAAGATCGTCGACATCATCGGCGTGATCGATGGTATCGCCTTCCAGACCAATATCCTGGCACTGAACGCCGCCGTGGAAGCGGCGCGCGCCGGTGAGCAGGGGCGCGGCTTTGCCGTGGTGGCCTCCGAAGTGCGCAACCTGGCGCAGCGTTCGGCCTCGGCGGCCAAGGAAATCAAGGACCTGATCAATCACAGCGTGGACCGGGTTGAAACCGGCAACCGCCTGGTCGGCGAAGCCGGCCAGTCCATGCAGGAAGTGCTGAAGAGCGTGCAGAGCATCACCGCCATCATGCAGGAAATCGCCACCGCCTCGGCCGAGCAGGGCAACGGCATCGAGCAAATCAATATGGCCGTGACGCAGATGGACGACACCACGCAGCAGAATGCAGCGCTGGTGGAACAGACCGCCGCCGCATCGGCCAGCCTGCAGGACCAGGCCCAGATGCTGGTGAAATCGATCAGCATCTTCACGCTGGGGAATGAGGACGGCAGCACGCCGGCGGTACGCAAGGCCGCGACGTCGCGACGCCTGCCAGGCAATGTGCGCGCATTGCGGGCGGCCTCGGTATAATTTCTTGCATGGAAAAGCTCAGGGATTTAGCTACCATTATTTCGGAAGTGCAGCGTGGGGAACTGGTGTTCCCCACCAGCGTCAATGCCGCACTGGCATTGCAGCTTGCATTGGCTGACCCTGATTGCCACGACGATGAAATAGCGCGCAAGGTGCTGGGCGAACCGGTGCTGGCGGCGCGTGCCGTCGCCCTGGCCAATGCCGCGGTATTCCGGCGGCATGGCGCGCCGCCGATCACCAGCGCCCGTGCGGCCGTGATGCGGCTTGGCTACCGCAACCTGTATTCGCTGGCCGCCGCCATGGTGGTACGCCAGTTCGGCGCCCGCATCCGCGATCCGCAACTGCGCGAACGCGCCGACCAATTGTGGAAGTATTCCGCCCATGTGGCTGCCATCGCCTACCAGGTGGCAGGGCATATCACCCGCACCGATCCCGATACGGCGCTGTTTGCCGGCATCGTGCACGAGGCGGGTAGCTTCTTCCTGCTGTCGCAGGCGGACCAGGTGCCTGGCTTGCTGGATGACATGGGCACGCGCATAGGACCGGTGCAGGAAATCGTCGCGCGCGAAGTGCTGCGCAAGCTGCAGGTGCCGGAGGCGGTCGGTGCCGCCATCATCAGCCTGCGCGATGGCGCCATCAGCCTGCCGCCCGCCGGCTTGCGCGATACCCTGCTGCTGGCACGCCACCTGTGCCCCGTGCTGTCGCCACTGCCTGCGCCGCAGGACGATTACCTGGTGCGGCGCTCGGACATCGTGCAATGCCTGGAAAATTTCCCCGACCTGGCCGAACTGCTCGACATCGCGGCGGCGGAAGCGCGCTCGATGGGCGTGGCGCTATTGGCCTGAAGCGGGCGGGGGCGCATCTTCCAGCAATTGTTTTGCCAGCAGCCCGGCGTGCGGCGTCAGCGCCGAGAAGTCGCGCGCGCACAGGTAAAGCCGGCGCATGGCCCAGGGTTCCGACAGCGGCGCGATAGCCACGTCGCGCCGCAACTGGCGCGCCACGGCCCCGGACATGATGGAGATGCCGATGCCGGCTTCGACGTGCATTGCCACATGGTCGATGTTGCGCAGCAGGATGCGGTAGTCGAGCTGGTGGCCCAGTCGCGAAGCGCGTTCCCCGAGGTGGGTTTCAAGTGCGGTATCGGCGATGCCGACAATCGGCTCGCCGAGGATATCGGCAAAGGCCACGGCAGTTTTCTTTGACACGCGGTGCGCGCGGCTGGCCACTACCACCAGCTGGTCGCTGGCGATCAGGTGGGTCTGCAGCGGGCCGAAGTCGGTGATGTCGGCCACGATGCCGAGATCTGCGCGGCGGTCCACCATGGACTGGACGATTTCCGCGCTGGGGCGCTCCAGCAGGTCGATCGCCAGGTCGCGATAGGCCGCGAGGAAGCGGCACAGCTGTGGCGGCAGGAAGGCCGCCAGCGCAGCGGAATTGGACAGCAGGCGGATGCGGCCTTTCAGCCCCGTGGCATAGGTGCGCAATTCACCGCGCATCTGTTCCACCTGGCCCAGGATCGAGCGCGCGTGGCGCACCAGGGCTTCGCCTGCCGCGGTGGTGCGCACGCCGCGCCGGTTGCGCTCGAGCAGTGGCGCGCCGAGCGCTTCTTCCATCCCGGCAATGCGTTCGCTGACCGAGGCCAGCGCCAAGTGCATGGTGCGCGCGCCCTGGGTCAGGCTGCCGCATTCCACGACAGTGAGGAAGAGCCGCATATCGGTCAGGTCGAAGCGCATCTGTAATCTCCAGCATTCGGAATTTCCGAAGTGTAGCACCGGAATTGCCAGATTGCGGGAGCCCAGCCTGGCGTCTAACATCGCTGGCATGGATGCGATGATTCTGACTTTCTCCGCGGGGTTGCTGGCTGGAGCGATGAACGCGCCGGCTGGCGGCGGATCTTTTGTCAGCCTGCCGACGCTGATCGCGGTCGGCGTGCCACCGGTTCAGGCGAATGCTTCGAGTACGGTTGCGCTGTTTCCGGGCGGATTGGCCAGCGCCTGGGCCTACCGCGACGGCCTGCGTCCGGTCGGCGGAGTGCCGCTGCGCCTGCTGCTGGCGGCCACGCTGTCTGGCGGCCTGACCGGGGCCTTGTTGTTGCTACGGACTTCCTCGGCGGCCTTCACCTTTGTGCTGCCCTGGCTGCTGCTGGTGGCGTCGCTCGCGCTGGCTTTTGGACGGCGCCTCGGCGAGGCCTTGCGCAGGCGCTGGCAGGTGCGGGCGCCTGCGGTGCTGCTGGTGCAGTTCGCGCTGGGCGTCTACGGCGGCTATTTTGGCGGTGCGGTCGGGATCATGATGATGGCGATGTGGGGCCTGATCGACAAGCGCGACCTGAAGGATTTGAATGCGCCGCGCACCTTGCTGGTCAGCGCGGCAAATGCGGTGGCGGTGCTGGCCTTCACTGCTGCCAATGCGGTGCACTGGCCGGTGACGCTGGCCATGCTGGCTGGTGCGGTGGCCGGCGGCTACGGTGGCGCCAGGGCCGGCCGGCGCGCCTCTCCCGAAGCGATCCGCGCCTTTACCTTAATCGCGACATCCTGCATCACGCTGGCGTTTTTCTGGAAGACTTACTTCGGAGGCAATCATGCTTGACGCATTGCTTGAAACGATCGGGACGCTCGGAATCCTGGCCAGTATCTGGCTGAAGGTCCGCGCAAGCCTCCCCAAGCCTCGAAGTTGAGACGGGCCAGGCTTGGAACTGGCCCCGGTCAAGCGCGGCCGGGACAAGCTTTACGGCGGATCAGCGGCGCGATTGCTCGAGGATGCGGACCAGCGATTCGATGCCTTCGGCATCGACGGCATCGAAACGTCCCGGCAGCGGGCTGTCGAGGTCGAACACGCCAATCACCTCGCCATCCTTGCCGAAAATCGGCACCACCAGTTCCGAGCGCGAGGCCGCATCGCAGGCGATGTGGCCCGGGAAGGCATGCACGTCCTCCACCACGCTGGTCGCGCGCTTTTCCACCGTGCTGCCGCATACGCCGCGGCCTTTCCTGATGCGGATGCAGGCCGGCTTGCCCTGGAACGGGCCCAGCACCAGTTCATCCGGGCCTTGCATGAAATAGAAGCCGGCCCAGTTCAGGCCCGGCATCGTGTTGAACACCAGCGAGCTGGCATTGGCCGTGTTGGCGATCCAGTCATGTTCGCCGTGCACCAGGCCTCCCAGTTGCGCGCGCAGATCTTCGTACATGGCGCGCTTGGCTTCGGGAGTGTCGGTGCGGTAGGTGGTGTCGCTGAGGGAGAAAGACATATTGCAGCTCGGTATGTTACTTAGGTCGCCGACATCTTACCAGTAATCGCGCTAACTTGCGGCCATGGCTACTCATCATCAAATTCACCGCCTGCTGCGCGACGTGTTCGGCGTCGAGCATCTGCGCGCCGGACAGCGGCAAGTAATCGACAGCGTGCTGGCGGGCCACGACACGCTTGCCATCATGCCAACGGGCAGCGGCAAGTCGCTGTGCTACCAGATTCCGGCGTCGATCCTGAAGGGCAGCACGGTGGTCGTGTCGCCGCTGATTTCGCTGATGCAGGACCAGGCTGGAAAGCTGGACGATATCGGGATCGAAGCGTCTCAGCTCAATAGCAAGATTCCGGCAGGAGAGCAGCAGGACGCACTGCAAGGGCTGCGCGACAACCAGGAGCGCATCGTATTCTGCACTCCGGAACGGCTGGCGACGCCGGAGTTCATGACTTTGCTGCATAAGGCCGACATCGGCCTGGTGGTGGTGGATGAGGCCCATTGCATTTCGCGCTGGGGCCACGACTTCCGTCCGGCTTACCTCGATATCGGCGCCGCACTCGATGCACTGGGCCGCCCGCCCGTTCTGGCGCTGACTGCCACCGCTACCGACGAGGTGGTGGACGATATCCGCCGCCAGCTTGGCGCGCCGCAGATGCGCGTGGTGAACACCGGCATCTACCGGCCCAACCTGCACCTGGCGGTGCGCCAGGTCACCAATGCCGACGAGCGCGCTGCGGAGGCGCTGCGCCTGGTGCGCGAAACGCCGGGCAGCGGCATTGTCTACGCGGCCACCATCAAGGCGGCGCAGGACATGCTGGCGCTGCTCGAGGAAGCCGGCCAGAGCGTGGCGCTATACCATGGCAAACTGCATGCCGGTGAGCGCCACCAGAACCAGGAAATGTTCATGTCCGGTGCCCGGCGCGTGATGGTGGCGACCAACGCCTTCGGCATGGGCATCGACAAGCCCGACATCCGTTTCGTGATCCACCTGCAGGTGCCGGCCAGCCTGGAAGCCTACTACCAGGAGGCGGGACGGGCAGGGCGCGACCGCGATGCGGCCGACTGCACCTTGCTGTACTTCCACGAAGACAAGCGCGTGCAGCAGTTCTTCCTGGCGCGCAGTTATCCCGATGCGGCCTTGCTGCGTGCCGCCTACGAGGCGGTCTCCGTGGGCGAGCGGCCGCGCGACAAGCGCAGCCAGGTGGCGCTCAAACTGTTGAAGGAAGGCGGCTGGCTGAAACAGGACCGCAAGCTGCAATACCGCCTGGCTGGCGATCCTCCACGCCCGATCGACCTCGATCGCCTGGCTGAACGCTATCGCGAGAAGCAGGAACACGACCGCGAGGCGCTGGCGCAGATGGTGTCGTACGCGCAGAGCGGGTATTGCCGCTGGAAGCTCCTGCTGGACTATTTCGGCGACGAGTCAGCAGGCGTCGAGCGCTGCGGCACCTGCGACAACTGCAGGTCTCCGCCAACCATCGACTCGGGAGAGTAGCCATGCCCGACATGGTAGTCGTGCGCAAGGAGGGGCTGTACTGCATGCCGGGCGGCTTCTACATCGACCCGTGGCAGCCGGTGGAGCGCGCCGTGATCACGCACGGCCACGGCGACCATGCACGCCCGGGCCACGCGCACTACCTGTGCGCAACGCCAGGCGTTGGCATATTGCGTGCCCGGCTGGGCGACATCAATGTCCAGGGCCTGCCATACGGCGAGGCGCTTGAGCACAATGGCGTGCGGATCTCGCTGCACCCGGCCGGCCATGTGCTTGGCTCGGCGCAGGTGCGCATGGAGTACCAGGGCGAAGTATGGGTTGCCTCGGGCGACTACAAAGTGGAGCCGGATGCCACTTGCGCGCCATTCGAGCCGGTACGCTGCCACTGCTTTATCACGGAATCGACCTTCGGCCTGCCGATCTACCGCTGGCAGCCGCAGCAGGCAATCTTCGACGACATGAATGCCTGGTGGCGGCGCAATGCACTGGAAGGCCGTTGCAGCGTCATGCTGTGCTACGCATTCGGCAAGGCGCAGCGCATCCTGAGTGGGCTGGACCCGGCGATCGGCCCCATCGTCTGCCACGGTGCGGTGGAACCGCTGAACCGGATATACCGCGAAGGCGGCGTTGCGCTGCCACCGACCGTCATGGTGAGCGATGTGGACAAGGCCGCGCTGCGCCAGGCGCTGGTGCTGGCGCCGCCTTCGGCAGCCGGATCGCCATGGATACGCCGCTTTGGAGACTTCAGCGATGCATTTGCCAGCGGCTGGATGCAACTGCGCGGGGCGCGCCGGCGGCGCGCCGTGGACCGGGGCTTTGTGTTGTCGGACCATGCCGACTGGCCCGGCCTGATGCAGGCCATCCGCGCGACCGGGGCGCAGCGCGTGATCGTAACGCACGGATCGATTCCCGTGATGGTGCGTTGGCTATGCCAGAACGGCTACGACGCCAAGGGCTTCGATACCGAATACGGCGACGAGGAGGCAGGCGAGGCGGTGGCGGCTGTGGAGGCCAGCGATGCGTGAGTTTGCCCGCCTGTATGCAGAGCTGGATGAAACCACGTCCACCAAGCGCAAGCTGGACGCGTTGCAAGCCTATTTCAGCAAGGCCGCGCCGGAGAACGCGGCATGGGCTGTGTATTTCCTCGCCGGCGGCAAGCCGCGGCAGGCAGTCCCGGTCAAGCTGCTGCGCCAGTACGCAACGGAGTATGCCGGACTGGATGAATGGCTGTTCGACGAATGCTACAACGCGGTCGGAGACCTGGCCGAGACCATCGCCCACATCCTGCCGGCGCCGCGGTACGAGAGCGATATCGGCCTGGCGGAGTGGATCGAACAGCGCATTGCGCCGCTGCGTGGCGCGGCGCCGGACGAGGTGCGCGCGGCCCTGTTCCGCTACTGGGATGAACTGGAGACGCGTGAACGCTTCCTGCTGGTGAAACTGATCGGCGGCGGCTTCCGCGTCGGCGTGTCGCGCCTGCTGGTCACGCGTGCGCTCAGTGCGATTGCAGCGGTGGACAGCAAGCTCGTCGCGCAGCGCTTGATGGGCTGGACCGATGGCAGCGTGCGGCCAACCGCGCAAGGCTTCCTGCAACTGATTGCCGCGCCGTCGGCCAGCGAACATGCGGAGCGGGGCGGCCAGCCGTATCCCTTTTTCCTGGCCCATGCCTTGCAGGCCGAACCCGCCTCGCTGGGCGACCTGGCGGATTGGCAGGTCGAGTGGAAATACGATGGCATGCGCGCGCAGCTTGTCGCGCGCGCCGGGCTGAATTTCCTGTGGTCGCGCGGAGAAGAACTGATTACCGAACGGTTCCCCGAGCTGGTCGCCATCCGGCTGCCGCAAGGAACCGTGATCGACGGCGAGATCCTGGTCTGGCCGCAGGGCGACGCGCCGGCGCCGTTCGCGGCGCTGCAAAAGCGCATTGGCCGCAAGCTGCTCAGCGCGAAACTGCTGGCGGAACTGCCTGCGGTGCTGGTGGCGTATGACTTGCTGGAGCTCGACGGCGTCGACGTTCGCCAGCTGCCCCAGCACGAGCGCCGCGCCTTGCTGGAGCAGCTGGTACAGCAGGCAGGGCAGCCGCAACTGCGCCTGTCGCCGCTGGTCCTGGCGGAAGACTGGGCGCAGCTGGCGCAGATCCGTAGCGAGTCGCGCGCACGTGGCGTCGAAGGCATGATGCTCAAGGCCCGTGGCGCGCAGTACGGGGTCGGCCGCACCAAGGACGTCGGTACTTGGTGGAAGTGGAAAATCGACCCCTTCAGCGTCGATGCGGTGCTGGTGTATGCGCAGGCGGGGCACGGGCGGCGCGCCTCGCTGTACACCGACTACACATTCGCGGTATGGGACAGCGACGGGGACGGCGAGCGCAAGCTGGTGCCGTTCGCCAAGGCCTATTCGGGCTTGACCGACGCGGAGATTGCGCAGGTGGATAATGCGGTGCGGCGCACCACCATCGAGCGCTTCGGGCCGGTGCGCAGCGTGAGGCCGACCATGGTGTTCGAAATCGGCTTTGAAGGCATTGCGCTGTCGCCGCGCCACAAGTCTGGCATTGCAGTGCGCTTCCCGCGCATCCTGCGCCGGCGCGACGACAAGGCGGTCGAAGACGCCGATACGCTCGATACCTTGCGCAGCTTGCTGGCGCAGGCGCCGTCATGAGTCCCGCCTTTCCCCGCCCGCGGCCATTGCCGCCGCGCCGGCCGCCGGCCGGGCAACCGGCTCACCCCGAGGCAGCGGCGCCGGGGCACCAACTAGGAGTGGGCGCCGCCGGTTCGCCTGCCGGGCCCTCGCGCGACGTGGTGGAAGCCTGGTTCGCAGCGCGCGGCTGGTCAGTGTCTCCCTTCCAGCGCGAGGTATGGGATGCCGCCGGGCGCAGCGAATCCGGCCTGCTGCATGCAACCACCGGCTCCGGCAAGACCCTGGCAGTCTGGCTGGCCGCCCTGCAGCGCGCGCGGGCCAGCCGCAAGCCGGGCTTGCGCGTGCTCTGGATTACGCCCATGCGCGCGCTGGCCGCCGATACGCTGCGCGCCTTGCAGGCATCTGCAGCCGACTTGCTGCCCGGTTGGCAAATCGAAGCACGCACCGGCGATACCGACAGCGCAACGCGGACCCGGCAGGCGCGCAGCCTGCCGCAGGCGCTGGTGACGACGCCGGAAAGCCTTACCGTCCTGCTTAGCCGGCCGGAAGCGAAAGAACTGTTCGCGCAACTCGACATGCTGGTGGTCGACGAATGGCACGAACTGATGGGCAACAAGCGCGGCGTGCAAACCCAGCTCGCGCTGGCGCGGCTGCGCCATTGGCAGCCAGGCCTTGTAGTATGGGGGCTGTCGGCCACCCTCGGCAACCTGCAGCAGGCACGCGAGGTGCTGGCGCCGCAGGGGACGATCGTCGAAGGCCACCTGCGCAAAGAGCTGCGGGTCGATACCCTGATTCCCGACCATCCATCGCGCTTCCCCTGGGCGGGTCACCTCGGCATCCAGATGCTGGAGCCGGTAGCGAACGAGATAGCGCAGCATGCCAGCACCCTGGTGTTCTGCAACACGCGCTCGCAGGCCGAACTGTGGTACCAGAACCTGATCGACGCGCGGCCCGGATGGGCAGGCCTGCTGGCGCTGCACCACGGCTCGCTCGACAAGGAGGTGCGCGAGTGGGTCGAGCAAGGCATCAAGCAGGGCAAGCTGAAAGCAGTGGTGTGTACCTCCAGCCTGGACTTGGGCGTCGACTTCCTGCCGGTCGAAAGGGTGCTGCAGATTGGCAGCGCCAAGGGCATTGCGCGCCTGCTGCAGCGCGCCGGCCGTTCGGGGCATGCTCCCGGCCGCACATCGCGCATCACGCTGGTGCCGACCCACAGCCTGGAACTGCTGGAGGCGGCAGGCGCCATCGAAGGTGTGCGCGAACGCCATATCGAGCCGAGGCTGCCGCCGGAGAAACCGCTGGACGTACTGGTGCAGCATCTGGTGACGGTGGCCCTGGGCGGCGGCTTTCGCAGCGAAGAGCTGCTGGCCGAAGTGCGCACGGCATGGTCGTACCGCGCGCTGGGTCAGGAAGAGTGGCAATGGGCACTGGACTTCGTGGCGCGCGGCGGGCAAAGCCTGTCCGCGTATCCCGAATACCGCCGCGTGCTGCCGGACGAGGAAGGCATCTATCGCGTGCCCGATGCCGCCATCGCCCGCCGCCACCGCATGGGCATCGGCACCATCGTCTCCGAAGCGACGGTGCAGGTGAAATACATGAACGGTTCCGCGCTCGGCAGCGTCGAAGAAGGCTTCATCGCGCGGCTGGCCAAGGGCGACCATTTCCTGTTCGGCGGCCGCATCCTCGAATTCGTGCGCATGCATGAAATGACGGCTTTCGTGCGTCGTGCCACTGGTGCCAAGGGCGCGGTACCGCGCTGGCAAGGCGGCAAGATGCCGCTGTCCTCGGAACTGGCACACGCCGCGCTGGAACAGTTGCGGCGCGCCACAGAAGGCAGCTACGACGGGCCGGAAATGCAGGCCATCCGGCCGCTGCTGGAAATCCAGCAGCGCTGGTCGGCGCTGCCCACGCCGGACCTCACCGTGATCGAAGCCATGGAGAGCAGGGAAGGGCATCACCTGTTCGCTTACCCATTCGCCGGGCGCTCCGTGCACATTGGCCTGGCCTCCCTGCTGGCCTACCGCATGGCGCGCGCCAGGCCCGCCACGTTCTCGATTGCCGTCAACGATTATGGCTTTGAATTGCTGGCGCCGGAAGCGCTGCCCTGGCGCGAGGCGCTGGGCGATGGCGGCTTGTTCACCACCGAGCATCTGCTGGAAGACGTGCTGGCCAGCCTGAATGCCGGCGAACTGTCGCAACGGCGCTTCCGCGAGATCGCGCGCATCGCGGGGCTGATCTTCCAGGGCTATCCGGGACAGCCGAAAAGCAATCGCCAGCTGCAGGCCTCCTCCTCGTTGTTCTTTGAAGTCTTCCGCAAGCACGATGCCGGCAACCTGCTGCTGACGCAAGCCCAGCGCGAGGTGCTGGAACAGGAGCTTGAACTTGGCCGCTTGCGCAACACGCTGAACGACTTGCTGCGGCGGCAGGTCAGCTTCCACGAGGTGCGCCGTGCCACGCCGTTCGGCTTTGCGCTGATGGTCGAACGCTTCCGCGAAAAGCTGACCACGGAGCGGCTGTCGGACCGCGTGGCGCGCATGCTGCGCGAACTTGAAAAGGCGGCAGGGCCATGAATGCCCTCGCAACCGAGCTGGCGGGCGAACGCGTGCTGCTGCTGCCGCAGAAGGCTTTGTACTGGCCCGCCGCCAGGACCTTGATGGTAGCCGACATCCACTTCGGCAAAGCCGCCAGCTTTCGCGCGCTGGGCGTGCCGGTGCCGCGCGGGACCACCAGCGAAAACCTTGCCGTGCTCGAAACGTTGTTAACGACGTATGACATCGAGCGCATCGTGTTCCTCGGCGACTTCCTGCACTCAAAGGCGGCGCAAGCCCCTGCAACATTGCAGGCCATGCTTGACTGGCGCCGGCGGCACCGCGAACTGGAGCTGCAACTGGTGCGTGGCAACCATGACTGGCATGCCGGCGACCCGTCGGCCCTGCTGGATGTGGCGCTGGCCGAGGAGCCCTTTGCCTGCGGTCCGTTTGCCCTGTGCCACCATCCGGACGTGACTTGCGAAGGGTATGTCATTGCCGGACACATCCATCCCGTATTTCACCTACGCACTGCGCGCGAGTCGCTGCGCCTGCCTTGCTTTCTGCTTGGCACTAGCCGGGCCATCCTGCCGGCCTTTGGCGCCTTTACTGGCGGGCACTCTTTAGTTCCGCAAGCCAGCGACAGGGTGTATGTGGTTGCCGAGGAATTGGTTTTCCTGATTGAAAAAAGGTAGGCGATATCCTACATTTGTCGCGCTGAACGTCCTATATTACCTGTACAGTGCTTGCACTAACATGAGTTCTCCCGCGCCTACGCAAAGGGGCGGGGGTCTTTTCCACCGAACCGAGCAGGGGGACGAATCATGGCTTCGAATAATCCAGGCGACAAACGCGGCAACCGGCAGGACAGTCCGGCCGGCAGCAAGCAAAGTGCACGTGGCTTTGCCTCCATGGACCCACAACGCCAGCGGGAAATCGCTTCCGAAGGCGGCCGCGCTGCCCACCAGAAGGGCACCGCACACGAATTCACTTCCGAGGAGGCACGCCGCGCCGGCAGCATGAGCCACAAGAACGATGGCAACCGCCAGAGTGGTTCGCGTGGCAATGCCAGCCGCAGTGAACAGCAACCCAGCCAGGGCCAGCAGGATGTCGGCAACGAGTCCCAGCAGGGCTACCAGGGCAACCAGCAGGGTGGCGATAAGTACTAAAGTTTCAACGGAAGCAAGGAGGCCAGCATGGGACGGCCTGACAAACCCAGTAAGGACACGGAGAACCAGCAAAACTTTGTGCTGGTCGATACTGAGCACCCGGAGATCGCCAATACCGATATTCCGGAAGGCCAGGTCCGCCGCGCCGACCGACCTTTGCCGGGTAACCGGCAAAGCGCTACGGAAAGCGGCTCGCGGCAGGGCGGTAGTGGATTGGGCACCGAAGGCGGTGCGCCAGGGCCGGAGGCAAGTTCCGGCGTTTGAATTGAAAAGGCGGGCCAGCTTCAAACTGGCCCGCCTTTCCTTTTACGCCATATTCCCGCTTAGAACATGAAATTCGCGGTCAACTGCGCATAGCGCGGTGCGCCGAGGGTAGCGCGTGCGCCACTGTTGTTCAGCGTGTTGACATAGAACTTGTCGAACACGTTGTACAGGTTCAGTTGCAGGGCGACGTTCTTGTTCAGGCGGTAAGAAGCCATCGCATCGACCACCGTGTAGTGCGGAATCGATGGCATATTGGTTTCCGCCGCCGATTTGGTCGGATCGACCAGGCGCTCCTGCTTGCCCATGTAGCGTGCGCCGCCACCGATGGTCAGCTTGTCGTCGAACTTGTAGGTGGTCCACATGGTGGCCGAGACTTTGGGCGACCAGCGGCTCGCTGCGCCCGGTGCGGCGGTCGCATTGCCGGTCAGGCCTTCCTTGATCTCGGTGTCCATGGTGGCCAGGCCCGCCGTCACGCTCCAGTTCTTCGTGATCTGGCCGACTGCACCCAGTTCGATACCTTGTACCTGACGCTTGCCCAGTTGCGAGTAGGTGTTGGTCGCAGGGTCAACCAGTTGCGGGAACTCGTTCTTGTTGACGGTGCGGTACAGGGCGGCGGTCAGGGCCAGCTGTTTCTGGATCACGTCCCACTTGGTGCCAAGTTCTACGTTGGTAGTTTTTTGCGGGTCCAGCGCGGAGTTATTGATGCTGTTCGCGGTTTGCGCCGACAGCGAGAAGTTGGCGCTGCCAGGCGGGGTCTTCGAGTTGGCGAAGGCCAGGTAGATGCTGCCGTCGGCGGTCGGCTTGTACAGCAGGCCGGCCTTGAAGCTGGCCAGGGTGTCGGACTTCTCGACGTGCGCCGGGGTAAGCACGTTGTTGACCATCGAGGCGCTGTTGGTGCTGGTGTTGTAGTGCTCGAAGCGCGCGCCGGCGTTGACTTGCCATTGCTCGTTCAGCTTGACGGTATCGAACAAGTAGGCAGCCACCGTGTCGGTCTTGCCGTCGGTGTACACGCCATTCAGAACCGGCTGGAAGGCGATCAACTGGTCGTTCGGGTTCGGGTGGTACAGGTTGGCCGATGGGCCGGCGGTGGCAGTGGCAGCCGAACCCGGTGCGCGGCCCAGGCCAGTACGGGTTGGCGAGAACTGTTCTTCGTGCAGCAATTCAAGTCCGGTCGACAGGGTGTGCTGCAGGCCGCCCAGCGTGAATTCGCTGACGACATTGGTGGTGTTGGCCAGGATCTTGTTGTCCTGCAGGAGGCTTTGGCGCGTACGTGCGATGGTCCAGTCGGCATAGTTGCTGGTCTTGGCCGTGATCGCGTTGATGCCGCTCAGGATGCGGTCGATCTTGGACTTGCCGTAGCGGGTGGTATTGGTCAGGGTGGTTTTCGGCGCCAGTTCGTGTTCGATCTTGGCCGTGACCATGTCGGCATCGACTTTCTCATAGTCGCCGTTCAGGCCGTACCAGTTGTTGCGGTCCACGCGCGGCGCGTTCAGCAGCGCGGCATTGTTGCTGGTGGTCTGGAGGTCGTTCCAGAAACCTTCCACGCCGACGCTTGGGATGCCGCCGTCAGGCACATTATCCTGGCGGATGTGCTGCGAGAACAGGTAGAGGCGCGTCGGGGTGCCCAGCCCCCAGGCGATTGCCGGGGCAATGCCCTTGCTTTCACGGTCCAGGGCGCGGCTGCCTTTCATGCTGCCGTCCGAGGCCAGGGCGTTGATGCGGAAGGCGCCGCTGCTGCCGAAGGCGCGCGATACGTCGGCGGTCAGGCGCTTGACGCCGCCCTGGGTGTAGCTGAGGGACGCGTCGGTGAATTCTTCGCGCGTCGGTAGCTTGGAAACGAGATTGATGTAGCCGCCGGCGCCGCCGCGGCCAATGTCGGCGCCTGCCGGGCCTTTGGCCACTTCGACCTGTTCGACGTTGAAGGCTTCGCGCGTCACCGCACCGAGGTCACGGATGCCGTCCACGAAGACATTGCTTTGGGCGGCGAAGCCGCGCATCTGGAAAGTGTCGCCAGCGCTGGTGTTGCCGTTCTCGCCCAGCTGCAGGGTAATGCCGGGGGTATTGCGCAGGGCCTCGACGATGGAGGAGGCGCCTTGTTCCTTGATCAGTTCTTTCCTGATGACGGAAATCGTCTGCGGCGTATCCACCAGCGGCGAAGTCAGTTTCGGCGAAGACGCGCGGTCGGCCTTGTAGGCGACGTCGGCGGCGGCTTCCACCTTGACTTCGGCCATGGTCTTTTCTTGCGCCTGGGCC